>CAIKGX010000060.1 GCA_903827075.1 uncultured beta proteobacterium
CATCAAAAATGGCGAAGGTGCTAGAAACTAGCAAGACCATGAGTGATTTATTAGGCGATGCCCGTATTACTCAGCAAGCCGCTGCCAATCGCATGAGAAATCTTGGCGCTGGGGATGGTGATATTAAAGCCATCGAAACCACTGGCAAAACTCAAAGTAATCTGATTATGCGTTCACCCCTTAAAGGAGTGGTTGTTAAGCGGAATGTAGAGCCGGGCGCAGCAGTGAGCTCTGGTGATGTGATTGCAACTTTGGCTGACCCTGGCCAACTCTGGTTCTTGGGTAATATCTTTGAGCAAGATATGCGATTTGTAAAACCTGGTCAAAGGATGATTTTACATCTAGAGGCTTATCCAGATAAAGAGTTTGTGGCTTATGCAAACTATATTGCACCAACCATTGATCCTCAAACCCGTGCCTTATTAATACGTGCTGATGTTGAAAATACGGATAACCTGTTACGTCCAGACATGTATGCTTCTGCAAAACTCACTACTGGTATGGCAGATGCAATAGTTGTTCCACAAACGGCGGTAGTGCGTATACGAGAAATGCGTTACGTCATTATTAAGGTTGGAGATGAGACCTTCCGGCGCCTGCCTGTTAAGGGCTATGACCTCAACAGTAAAACCTTTGCCATCACTGAGGGTGTCGAGCCTGGCGCACGTATCTTGGCTGAGGGTGCGGTACTACTCAATGATCGTTTTGCAAAGCAGGAAGATTAAGTGAGCGCATTTACCTCATTCATTCGAGGGGTACTCGAGAAGCGTGTGATCGTGATCATCGCTTCCTTAGTACTTCTTGGTTTGGGTATGTTTAGCCTCTCTAAGTTGCCAATTCAGCCATACCCAGGCGTTGCCCCTTTAACTATTCAGGCGATTTCTCAATGGCCTGGAAGGAGTACAACAGAGGTAGAACAACAAGTTACCATTCCAGTTGAGAATGCTCTAGCAGGTATTCCAGGTCTTCAAGCTTTTCGTTCGGTATCCCTATTTGGATTATCAGTTGTTACGCTTAAATTTAACGACACCACCGATCCTTTCAAGGCGCGCCAAACATTTATCACTAGTTTAGGTAATGTCAATTTTCCTCCAGGAGTTACTTCGAGCATTAGCCCAGACTCGGATGCGACTGGCGAGATCATGCGCTATGAAGTGAAGTCGGATTACGCATCATCAACCCAACTCAAAACCCTACAAAATTACGATATTTATAAAGCGCTAAAACAAACTCCAGGGGTGGCAGACGTCTCTTCGTTTGGCGGCAAGATTCGTCAATACCAGGTGATTGTGAGTCCAGAAAGTTTGCAGTCCAAAGGCGTCACCGTCAATCAATTGATGGAAGCGTTAACGAACGCCAATAGTAATACGGGCGGTGGCTTGATGCCCAGTGGCGAACAACAATTTGTTGTGCGTGGCGTGGGGCTGCTAAAGAATATAGATGATATTAAGCAAGTGATTATTGTTATTAATAACGGAGTACCCATTCGGATCGGCGATGTGGCGAAGGTGGTAATTGGTAATGCGCCTCGTTTAGGCCTCTTCCAATTTAATGACAACCCCGACTCGGTTGAAGGTATTGTGTACCTTCGCCGAGGTGAAAATGCTACCGAGGTATTGGCACGCGTCCGTCATACGGTTGAAAATATTAATAAGCAAATTCTCCCACCAGGGATCGAAGTGGTGCCTTTCTACGACCGTCAGGTGTTGTTAGACATCACTATTGGTACTGTGAAGCACACTCTGTTCTTTGGTATTTCTTTAGTGATGGCAGTGCTGTTCTTCTTTTTGGGTAATTTGCGGGCGGCTGCTGTTGTTGCCGCAGTGATTCCTTTAGCATTATGTGTCTCATTTATTCAGATGCATATTTGGAGTGTGCCGGCCAACCTCATTTCTTTAGGTGCCATTGACTTCGGAGTGATCGTCGACTCAGCCGTGATTTTGACGGAGAACGTTATGCGCCACTTAGAGGAGGGTGGTAAACGCTTGAACCAGAGCATTATTTTGGCGACAAGCGAAGTGCAGCGTGCCATGATTTATTCCACTGGCATCATTATTGTGGCTTATTCACCCTTATTCTTTATGGGTGGAGTTGAAGGCATTATCTTTAAGCCGATGGCATTTACGATGGGTTTTGCCTTAATTGCTGCCATGGTCCTTAGTCTTACTTTCTTGCCGGCGATGATTTCTTTAGTCTTTGGCGATAACTTGCATCACAAGCCACCAGGCTTCATTACAAAACTATTAGATGCTTACAAGCCTTTACTCAGAAAGTGGATGGATCGTCCATTGACTGTGGTATCTGTAGCGGTATTTGTTTTAGGGCTCACCTTGCTAAGTGTGACGCGCTTAGGAACAGCTTTCCTACCAACTCTAGAAGAAAATAATATTTGGTTACGGGTAACGCTACCCAATACAGTGGATTTGGATTACTCCATCAAGATAGCCAATCAACTACGCGCAACCTTTTTGAAGCAGCCTGAGATTGATAAGGTTGCCGCCCAAATTGGGCGACCTGATGACGGCACAGACTCTACAGGAGTATTTAACCAAGAGTATGGTCTCTACCTCAAGAGCCCAGAAAATATGCCATCAGGCACCAGTAAAAAGGACCTTATCACGCATCTTGAGGCTGAGCTCGATAAGATACCTGGGGTAACTTATAGTTTTTCACAATACATTCAAGATAACGTTAACGAGGCTTTGTCGGGTGTGAAAGGTGAGAACTCCGTAAAAATTTACGGTACAGACTTAGATGTATTGGATCAAAAAGCGCATGAAGTTATTGTTCAACTCAAAAAAGTCCGCGGTGTTGCTGACGAAGGCATTCTGAAAGAGTTAGGTCAACCCACCCTCAATATTCAGATTGATCGTGAGCGAGCAGCTCGGTATGGCATCAATGTCAACAACATCCAAACTATCGTAGCTAATGCGGTTGGTGGCGCTGCTGTCACTAATTTGCTAGAGGATGAAAAGACTTTTGGTATCGCTATTCGTCTTAATGAAGGTAGTCGTAATGATGTCGCTGATATTGGGCGCTTGCTCGTGGATTCGCCCAATGGGGCTGCGATTCCTTTGTCGATGGTAGCTACAGTACAGCTGACAGATGGCCCTTTCTTTATTTATCGTGAGGCAGGTAAGCGTTATATTGCGATTAAGTTCAGCGTGCGTAACCGCGACTTAGGAAGCGCTGTAGAAGACGCTCAATTTCTCATTGAAAAAAATATTACCTTGCCTCCGAATTATTCGATTAGTTGGGATGGTCAGTTCAATCAAATGAAGCAGGCTCAGAAAAAGCTGATGATGATTGTGCCTTTGGCATTATTGGGAATCTTCCTTCTTTTAGTCAGTGCATTCGGTAATTTCCGTGATGCGGTGATCGTGATGATTAACGTCCCATTTGCGGCTATTGGTGGTGTCATTGCATTACACCTTGCCGGCGAAACCTTGAGCATCTCCGCTTTCTTTGGATTCTTATCCTTATTTGGTATTGCCATTCAGGATGGGGTGATTTTAATTTCCTTTATTAATAAGACCGCTGCTACTGAGCATGGCCAAATGAAAGACGTCATGGTGGAAGGCGCTTCATTACGCGTACGCCCGGTATTAATGACTGCAATGCTCTCGGGCCTAGGCCTCTTACCAGCTGCGCTCTCACATTCCATTGGGTCAGAAGCCCAGCGGCCTTTAGCATTGGTTATCGTTGGCGGCATGGTGACCACTACCATTTTGACTCTATTAGTGTTGCCGGTGATTTATGGCTGGCATAGAGGTCGATCATTGCCAAAACCAACAATGGTATAAGGAATTACCGATGAACGAATCTAACAAACAACCCCATATCCTCATTTCCAACGACGATGGCTATCTAGCACCCGGCCTTTTAGCGTTGGTCAATGCGATTCGTCCCTTAGGTAAAGTGACCGTGATCGCTCCTGAGCAAAATCATAGCGGGGCATCCAACTCTTTAACGCTCTCTAGGCCATTATCTATTCATCGTGTTGCTGGTGGAGAGCGCGATGGCTTTCTATTTATCAATGGCACACCAACTGACTGCGTGCATATTGCCATGACTGGTTTCTTAGATCAAAAACCGGATTTGGTGATCTCTGGGATTAATCAGGGAGAGAACATGGGTGAAGACGTCTTGTACTCAGGCACGGTAGCTGCAGCAGTAGAAGGTGTGATGTTTGGAGTACCTGGTATTGCTTTTTCTCAAATTGATAAGGGTTGGAACCGCATTGAAGATGCCGCCAAAGCGGCGCATGATGTCGTTGCGCAAATGTTGGTTTCTAAGCTTGCACATAGTGAGGGCGCAGCCACTTTACTGAACGTAAATATTCCGAATCGTCCTTATGCTGATTTGTATCGTTGGCGTGTAACCCGTTTAGGCAATCGCCATCATTCACAACCAGTTGTAGTGCAAAAGAGTCCGCGCGGCGAACTTATTTATTGGATTGGTGCGGCAGGTGATGCTAAAGATAGTTCTGAAGGTACAGATTTTCATGCGGTTGATGAGGGGTGTATTTCAATTACCCCAATGCAATTAGATCTCACTCACCATGCACGCTTAGCAGCGATGCGCTCCAATGGCTGGGATCGCGGTTGAGACCTGCAGCCGAACGATTTGCTGGCCACCGGCAAGCATTAGCTGCAAAAGTGCTTGCTGCAGGGGTAAAGCATCATAAAACTTTAGAAGCGATTGCCACTGTACCTCGTCATGCATTCATGGATGCGGGGATGCATCCTCAAGCATACGAAGATACCGCTTTACCGATTGGACATTCTCAAACCATTTCTAAGCCTTCAGTAGTGGCACGCATGATTGAGATCCTGCATAAACCCAGGCATAAGCTAGGCAAGGTATTGGAGATTGGAACGGGCTGTGGATATCAAGCCGCGGTCCTGAGTTTGTTGGCTGAAGAGGTGTATTCAATTGAGCGGATCCGCCCGCTGCACGATATGGCCAGAGCAAAGTTACGCCCATTTCGGATCAATAATTTGCGCTTGATCTACGGCGATGGCATTTTAGGATTGCCTCAAGCAGCCCCTTTTGATGGGATTATTCTGGCGGCTGCTGGTTTGGGCATACCGGATGCATTATTGGATCAATTGGCTATTGGTGGACGTTTAGTCGCTCCGGTGGCTAAAAACGAAAAAGAGCAGCAACTTGTTATGGTTGAGCGGATGAGCTCCCAGCGCTATCAAAGAACAGTGCTGGACGAGGTCTTTTTTGTCCCCTTACAATCAGGGGTAGTATGAAAACTATGCCCAAATACACTCTTTTAAGGCTTTCTAGGCCACTCGTTTTATTGCTAACCATCACTTCCTTAACGGTTTTAGTGGGCTGTTCTACGCCACGCACCAAGCCGGCCAGTGTGGTTGATCGTAGTGGTGGGGCTGTAGAAGCAACACCCCCTGGGTACTATCGGGTGAAAAAAGGGGATACCTTAGCGCGTATCGCTTTAGATCATGGACAGGCTCCACGGGATGTAGCGCAGTGGAATAATATGTCCAACCCAAACCTGATTGAGGTTGGCGATCTGATATTGGTAAAAGCTCCCGCTGGATCGAAAATAGCCGCTAAGCCAAATAGCAAATTATCTGCAAATACAGATACCCCAAAAACAGACGCGCCTAAAGTGGATGCATCTAAACCGGAAGCCTCAAAAGAAATCGTTGCTGAACCAGGCATTCGCTTGTCATGGCCAGCTAAAGGTAAAGTTACCGAAGACTATAGCGATAAGACCAAAGGAATTGATATTGCTGGTAAGTTAGGCGAGCCGGTAACAGCGGCCTCTGAAGGTAAAGTGGTTT
Organism: uncultured beta proteobacterium; assembly: GCA_903827075.1. GTDB lineage: Bacteria > Pseudomonadota > Gammaproteobacteria > Burkholderiales > Burkholderiaceae > Polynucleobacter. The sequence continues at coordinate 5,817 of CAIKGX010000060.1, forward strand.
ATGCTGGTAATAGTCTGCGTGGTTATGGCAATCTCGTGATTATTAAACATAACGATACCTACTTAACTGCCTATGCGCATAACCGTAATCTCTTGGTTAAAGAGGGTGACTTGGTTAAAAAAGGCCAGAAGATTGCGGAAATGGGTGACACCGATACCAATTCAGTCAAGTTGCACTTTGAGTTGCGCGTGAATGGCAAGCCAGTGAATCCTACGCCCTACTTGCAATAAATATTAGTAGATCACCTGCAGTTGATTAAGGCCCCATGGCAACCGTTCTCGTTTTTGATATAGAAACTATTCCTGATGTATCAGGTTTGCGCCGACTAGAAAATTTTCCGTTAAGCATGACGGATGTAGAGGTTGCGGCAAAAGTTATGGCTGATCGCTTGGATAAAACCGGCAGTGAATTTTTACCCCTCTATCTCCAAAAAATTTGCGCCATCTCTTGTGTTATTCGCAGAACAAGCAAAGAGGGTACCCCTCAAATTAAAGTGGGAACACTGGGTACTCCAGAGGATGATGAGAAGGTGCTGATACAGACCTTCTTTGATCTGGTAGAGAAGTACAGCCCCCAATTGGTTTCTTGGAATGGCAGCGGCTTTGATTTGCCCGTACTGCATTACCGTGCATTAGCAAATCATGTGCAGGCACCGCGTTATTGGGAGATGGG
>CAIKGX010000061.1 GCA_903827075.1 uncultured beta proteobacterium
AAGCAGTTCAAGGCAAGCCAGCGGATATCGGTGGCTACTTCATGCCTGATGCTGCTAAGTTCAAAGCAGTGATGCGTCCCAGCGCTACCTTTAATGGTATTTTGGAAGCTTCTAACGCTTAATCCATAGCAGCTTGATGTTCAGTGAAGAAAAGGCGAGTTCTGAGAACTTGCCTTTTTTGTTTAGATCTAGAGGTGCATAGCGCCGTCGCACTCACGAGCTACTTCTGCAGAAAATCACGAACAGTAGGAGAATAGCTTGGACATCTATTTTTTGGCTTACTGACTGATAAAAGGCGTTCTATGGGCTATACCGATCACAAAATACTTCCCAGCGACATTACTCCCCAGGCCATTTTCGAGAGCCGCCGTCAATTAATCAAGTTGGCTGCAGCTGGTAGTTTTGGTCTGGCGCTAGCGCCTTGGTTCTCACGTAATGCATTAGCAGCCTCACAAAAACTGAGCGTACTACCTAACCCCGCTTTTATGGCTAAAGATGAGCCTACCAGCTATAAGTACGTCACTAGCTATAACAATTTTTATGAATTCGGGACCGACAAAGGCGACCCCATTGCCAATGCGAATAGTTTGCAAACCCGTCCTTGGACAGTGACGATTGAAGGTTTGGTAAAAAAGCCGCTTACTCTTGATATAGATGCTTTACTCAAGTTAGCCCCTATAGAGGAGCGTGTTTATCGCATGCGCTGCGTGGAAGGGTGGTCGATGGTGATTCCATGGGATGGATACTCCTTATCCAAGTTACTCAATAAGGTTGAGCCATTGGGATCAGCCAAATATGTGGAATTTATCTCACTAGCTGATCGCAAACAAATGCCAGGCACCAAAAGCAACATCATTGATTGGCCCTATCGTGAGGGCCTGCGTCTTGATGAGGCCATGAACCCTTTAACACTGCTTACTTTTGGCCTTTATGGCGAAGTGCTCCCAAAACAAAATGGTGCACCAGTACGCTTAGTAGTTCCCTGGAAGTATGGCTTTAAGAGTGCCAAGTCGATTGTCAAAATTCGACTTACCGAAGAGATGCCCAAGACTAGCTGGAGTCAAATTGATCCTCGTGAATATGGCTTCTATTCCAATGTCAATCCGCTGGTAGATCATCCACGCTGGAGTCAGGCGTCTGAGCGACGCATTGGAGATCCTAAAGGTATGTTTGCACCCAAGATCAAAACTGAAATGTTTAATGGCTATTCAGAGCAGGTAGCTGGAATGTATACGGGGATGGATCTGAAGAAGTTCTACTAAAGTGACATTCTCTTAATTCTTGCATGAAAGTCCTCATTTTTTTACTGGCACTCTTGCCATTAGATCGATTGATCTGGCTAGGACTGACCGATCAACTGGGCGCTAATCCCATTGAGTTTATTACTCGGTCTACTGGTACTTGGGCTTTAGTCTTGCTTTGCATTACTTTGGCTATGACGCCGCTGCGTTTGTTGACAGGTTCGCCACGCCCCATTCAATATCGACGAATGTTGGGCTTATTTTGTTTTTTCTATGCCAGCATTCATTTTTTGATTTGGCTTTGGCTAGATCAGAATTTTGATCTAGTAGCGATGTGGAAGGACGTGATCAAAAGACCATACATCACGATGGGCTTTATCAGCTTTGTGCTCTTGATTCCTTTGGCCTTAAGCTCGAATCGCTGGTCTCAAAGAAAATTGGGGCGACGCTGGGCACAACTTCATCGCTTCATCTATCTGATTGCCTGTACGGTCATACTGCATTACTGGTGGCATAAGGCTGGCAAGAACGATCTGGATACGGTTTTCATCTACGCAGTAGTGGTAGCTATTCTATTGGGTTGTCGGATCCCCTACTTGCGCAATAAGCTCACATTTAAAAGACATTGATCAAAAGCGCGATAAACCTCGTCTCTTTAGGGCGATGAAGGATAGTGCAATCGGTGTAGCTGATTTAGTGTTGGCGTTTCATTAAGGACTGTATATAATTACAGTGTATGCAACGCCTTTCAGCCTATCGCTTCGAGTTAAAACTCAATGGTGCGCAACAGCGCCAGTGCGCTCAGTTTGCAGGCGTTAAACGCTATATCTACAACAAAGCATTGGCCCTGCAACAGACCAATTACGCACAAGGCAACAAGTACCTCAGCTATGCCAGCATCGCAAAACACCTTAGTCCTTGGCGTAATGATCCTTTGGCACCATGGCTAAAAGAGGCTCCATTTCATACCCAGCAACAAGCACTCAAAGACCTCGATCGTGCTTACAGCAATTTCTTTAAAGGTTTAAGCGACTTTCCCAAACCCAAGAGAAAAGGGCTTCACGAATCCTTTCGCTTTCCCGATCCCAAACAGATTCAATTCGATCAGACCAACTCGCGTATTAAGTTGCCCAAGCTGGGTTGGGTGCGCTATCGCAATAGTCGCAAGGCATTAGGTGAGTTGCGCAATGTCACTATTAGCCAGTCTGGCGGCAAATGGTTTATGTCCATTCAGACGCAAATGGAAGTCGATCAACCCATACCAGAAGGAGCTGACGCGGTTGGCATTGATGTAGGTATTGCGAACTTTGCGGCACTATCTAACGGTATTTTTATTGCGCCACTCGCCAGTTTTAAAAAACACGAACAGCGCCTGGCCAAGTATCAACGGCGCATGAGCCATAAGGTCAAATTTAGCAATAACTGGAAAAAGGAAAAAGCCAAAGTTAATCAGATTCATAGCGATATTGCCAACGCTCGCAAAGACTTTCTGCACAAAACCACTGCAACGATTTGCAAAAACCACGCTCTCGTTTGTATTGAAGATTTGCAGATTAGCAATATGTCTAAGTCAAGTAAAGGCACTATCGAAAACCCCGGCAAGAATGTCAAAGCCAAGTCGGGCTTAAACAAAGCTATTTTGGATCAAGGTTGGGGGGAGTTTAGGCGCCAGCTAGAGTACAAGATGGCTTGGAATGGCGGCATGGTGATTGCAGTGCCACCGGAATACACCAGCCAAACTTGCCCTAATCTCCAGTGCGGCCACATTGCCAAAGAGAATCGCAAGACCCAATCTCGCTTTAAGTGTGTATCTTGTGGTTATGAGAATCATGCCGATACGGTTGGTTCAATCAATATTTTAGAGCGCGGATTGCGCTTGTTAGCTTGTGGAGATCCGATGACGTTAGATCGGTCTGTGAAGCAAGAACCCACCGAGACGACTTTCGATGCCCTTGCAGCGTAAGCGTGGTAGGAATCCTCTTCCTTCAGGGAGGGGAGGATGTCAATCGGGATACACTGCTTAGATGAAATCAAGCCCATTTAAAATCTCTTTTCTAGTATTCATGATTGCACTCCTTGGCTCACCAAGCTTAAGTGCGCAGACTAAGGAGTCTACTCCCGTAAAAACCATTACTACATTGGATGTGCCGCGCTATCTAGGCACTTGGTATGAGATTGCGAAGTTTCCGAATTGGTTTCAGAAGAAATGTGTTGGCAATACTAAGGCGGTGTATTCCGTTAAAGCTGATGGAAATTTACAGGTGCTTAATAGTTGCACAATTAGCAATGGCGATACCTCAACGGCGGAAGGCGCGGCTCGACAAATTGGGCCTCAAGACTCACCTAAACTAGAGGTGCGCTTTGCGCCAGAATGGCTTTCTTTTCTGCCGATGGTGTGGGGTGATTACTGGGTGATTGATTTAGACCCTCAATATCAGGTAGCAGCGGTGAGTGATCCTCGTAGAGAATATCTCTGGGTACTATCGAGAACACCACAATTAGACCCAAAAGTTTACGATGACTTGCTGCAACGTTTACAAAAGCAGCAGTTCGATACGCAAAAATTAGAACTCACTTCTCAGAAAAAATAAGATGTCTGAAAGGCGCATTGATGGCTACCTAGTACCGCCTGGCATTGAGATCTTTGAGAGGGGTTGGTTATCTGCCAACACAATTTTTCTTTTTAATAGCCGTGATAGTGCGGGGGATGTATCTGTAGTGGATACGGGATACTGCGCTCATGAACAGCTCACCTTGGATTTAGTTCTCCATGCTTTGCAAAGACATGGATTGCCTACGTTAAATAAGATCGTCAATACCCATTTGCATTCTGATCATTGTGGTGGCAATGCGGCACTCTCAAAAATATACCCCTGTGATATTTACATACCTAGTGCTGAAGAGGCGGCAGTTGCAGATTGGGACGAAGATCTTCTAAGCTATCGCAACTTAGGGCAAATATGCCCCCGTTTTGAACATCACAAAATATTAATGCCTGGGCAGTCTATTTTATTAGGTCAATACCAGTGGCAGATCCTAGGAGCGCCTGGACATGATCCGCATTCAGTCATGCTGTATCAGGCAGATCATCAAATCTTGATCTCCGCAGATGCCTTGTGGGAAGAGGGGTTCGGTGTGATTTTCCCTGAACTCTGGGGTGAGGGTGGCTTTGAAGAAGTGGCGCAAACCTTAGAGTTAATAGAGGGCTTACCCGTTTCTTTAGTAATTCCGGGTCACGGAAAACCTTTTACAGATGTTGCTAAAGCATTAAGTGTTGCCCGCTCACGTTTAGATTATTTATCTTCCGATGCTGATCGCAATGCGCGACACGGTGCTAAGGTGTTACTCAAATACAAATTGCTTGAGTGGCGTAGTCTCGACATGGCAGCAGTGCATGAATGGATTGCACAGACGCCTGCTCTTGCCCATGTTGCAAAGCAATTAAATATGAGCCTAGAGGAATTTTCTAGTTGGCTGCCACAGTCTTTGGTTAAAGCGAATGCTGCAAAGATATATCAGGGAAATTTCATCAATATTGACTAGGTGATCGCAATAACCCACTTTAAAAGTTAAATGAGAGCTTTCCGTAAAACGACCAATCGTATTGTTGATAGGTTTGTACTACTTGTTTACTAGCACCTATAGCAAATAAAAAGTGTTGATTGAGGCGATGGGTGACCATAGCATCAATTGGCACAAACCATCCTCCGCCTGCGCTGTTATAGACAGCCCCATTCTCATCCCAGAAGCGAATTTGAGTATCGGGCGCAATATTAAATCCCAGTGTAGGGTAAAGCTCCAATCGCCTGGCTAAGGCGGGTTGATTGAGTGAATTGGCTAATGTACTATTTTTGGAATAGAAGCCGTACATATAGCGCGCTAATGGTGAGAAGTCTGCCAAAGGGGATCTGCTGCCTTCGACTGGTTTAAAGACACCCCCCACTTGAGGGCCTGCAGCCCATTGCCCATAATTTCCAAAGGGAAAAATAATTCTTCCGCCTAAAGTTCCGCCCCAGTTTTTTAATATGTCAGGATGATTGCCCCAGATCGTGAGAAGTGTATTGCCTGCAGTGTAGTTACCGGAGCTTTGATTGGGGAGTAGTGGCCCATAGGCAGAGACATAGGAAGTATCTAACCTCATCGTGCCGCGCCATTGATCCAGTTGTAGGGGTTGGTAGTAGCGTAATTTCAGGGTATTGCTCTGAGCTTGCGGTGCGTAGGTATCGTGATAACCCCAAAATTCCAAAATATGCTGGTTGGAGAAAGGGTTTGGATCACTCTTTAAGTTGAGATATTCACCCGAGTATTTGCTTTCATCCGCAATGACCCAAGTTGCCAGTAAAAGCAGGCAAAGGCAGGTGAGAGTACGCAGCAATTTCATATAGGCATTAATATTAAATGACTAATCAATTAAAAAAGACATCAGCAAAGAGAAGATATGGAACATACTGTTTTAGTAACCGGTGCCACCGCCGGATTTGGAGAGGCTACTGCCCGCCGATTTCTAGCCCATGGACATAAAGTCATTGCCCTGGGTAGACGGGTGGAGCGCCTAGAGGCCTTAAAAGCATCTCTTCTAATTGAGCAGCAAAATAAGTTATTGACCCTTGCAGTAGATGTTTGTGACAGTGCAAAAGTTGATCACTTGGCTGCTTCTTTACCTGCAGACTTTAGTAAGGTCACCATCCTAGTAAATAACGCTGGTTTGGCTTTGGGCTTAGAGCCTGCGCATCAAGCTTTTCTCTCAGATTGGGATCGAATGATCGATACCAACATCAAGGGACTAGTTCATATGACGCGCGCATTCTTACCAGGGATGGTAGCGCGTCAGTGTGGCCATGTGATCAACTTGGGTTCTGTTGCGGCAAACTACCCCTATCCAGGTGGGAATGTATATGGTGGTACCAAGGCCTTTGTTCAGCAATTTAGCCTAAACATGCGCGCTGATTTAATCGGTACGCCAGTGCGCGTAACCTGCATTGAGCCAGGCATGTGCGCTGGTACGGAATTCTCTAATGTGCGCTTTAAGGGTGATGATACTAAGGCGCAGACTGTCTATACGGGAGTGAAGGCCTTGAGTGCCGATGATGTAGCTGAAGCGATTTTTTGGTCCGCTACCTTGCCAAGTCATATGAACATTAATGTTTTAGAGTTGATGCCTGTGCAGCAAGCATTTAATGCTTTTAGTGTGCATCGCGGAGAGTTTAAAAGTAGCTAGGTAGGTGAGCTAACTAAGTGAACCAACTAAGCACACTCACTCAGCCTTTATTTTTCCACTGATAGAACTGTGGATATACCCGCATGACAACGGGGCCGTCAAAATCCCAGGACTTACAGCTACCTAAGTACAAAGGTGGTTTCTTTTCATCGTCAGGAAAGAGGGCGCCGGGGATAGATTGAAAGGCTGCCGTTGCCATATTGCTTAATAGTTCGCGTAAATGGGTGCAGCCCTTAATGCCCCCCAGATGGATATCAATGGTCTTGCGCCAGCCCTTGCCTAATCTCTCCCCAATGAGCGCATCCATTGGAGGAATGACGGCGGGACACTCTGGATGAGGATGGCTGTCCATTGCTACTTCAATTGCGGTAATCATCAGCTCTTTATCGACTGTTAAGCGAACCCACATGTCATGGAAGGCCTCACCCGGATTCCAGGTTTTATGACCTGTAGTGAAGGGGTGGGATTTACTATCTCTTAAATGCCCTTCAATATCCCAAAGACCATCCTCACGGGCATAGCCGTTAAAGGTGATTGCACGAGTATGGAGATGGGAGCGGGTAGCAGGGGTAGAAAGCATAAATGGCGATGTCTAAAATGGGGGCTCAATGCCGAATCTTCCATGATAATGAATTCATCACTTTCATGTAAAAACAGGCTTCCTTTGTAGTATTGTTCGCGGCATATATGGCAAAACCACTTTCCTTAGAAAAAATTCTGTTCAGTCAAGGCTTTGGCACTCGGCGCTATTGCAGTGATTTGGTATATGCAGAGCTTGTTAAGGTTAATGGCGTATTGGCTGAAGATCCCGAAGAGCGCATTGTTCCAGAGAACTTACTGCTCAATATTGATGGAAAAGATTGGGAGTTTCACGAGAAGGCATACATTGCCTTTAACAAACCCCTGAATTACGAGTGCTCACATAAGACGACCCATCATCCGAGTGTGTATAGCCTATTACCCAAGCCTTTTGTAGAGCGTGGTTTGCAATGTGTAGGCCGATTGGATTACGACACCACTGGATTGCTCTTAATTTCAGATGACGGTCAATTCATTCATAAGATGACAACGCCTAAGAAGAACATCGGCAAGGTTTATGAAATCACCACTCCAGATCCGATTACTCAAAAACAAATCGATCACTTATTAAGTGGGGTGGTGTTAGATGATGACCCAAAACCTTGCTTTGCAAGGGCTTGTCAGCAATTAAGTGAACACTGTTTGGCGATGACCATCGTAGAGGGGCGTTATCACCAAGTCAAACGCATGATGGCCGCTGTTGGTAATCACGTTGCCAAACTACATCGTACCGAGATTGGTCAATATGCGATGCCCGTAGACTTAGCGGAAGGTGAATGGCGCTGGCTCTATCCAAATGATTTGGCGCTCCTTGCTAAAAGCGTCGATACACTAAAAAGCTGAGCATGACGCAAGCCCAAGTCTTATCTTCCAATTTTGATTTTAAGAAAGCCATTCCTGGCTGGAATATCAATCTTGAGAGAGATACTATTGATCGGGAATTTATTTTTACTAATTTTGAGTGTGCATTTGAGTTCATGGGCTTATGTGCCAAATATGCTGAAAAGATCAATCACCATCCAGATTGGTCTAACTCGTGGAACAAGGTCAACGTGCGTTTAAGTACCCATTCAATGAAAACACTGACTGAGCTAGACATCCTCATGGCACAAGCCATGGATCGCTTTGCCCAGCAAATTTCATTAAATGCTTAGATTAATGCTCCTCTTCTTCACCTTCTTCTGCATTCATACTCATGAGAATCGTAGCTAATAGGCCATAGACTACTTCAGTAGAAATCATACCGTCTTCATCCAACTCATCAATCAGATCATTAAGGCAATCTTCAGTAGGTTCGTTTAGAAGTGTCATGGCACATTCGCAGCCATAGTCAAAATCTTCGTCGTTGGAGGCTTGGGTTTCGTCAGTCATAGAGATCCTTTATTGAACTTGCAGAATAGCAAATAAAGATGACCGCGCCCAGCCATTTTTGAGTGCGCAGCTGATTTTTTGCTTAAGCCCTAAAATACAGCTTCATGAATAATTTAACTCTTCGTTGCCAACCCTAGTGATCGCTCTTTCTCAGGCATTTCATGCGCATTCAACCACCTTCTTTGTGATTGCGGCTATTAGCGTCTTAATTGTGGGGATTTCAAAGAGTGGTTTCGGAGCGGGCCTTGGAGTCTTGTCCTTGCCCTTGATGGCAAGCCAATCTAGTATTAATGAAGCCTTGGCTATTTTGCTGCCCTTGTTAATTGCCATTGATTTGGTGGGGTTGCGACGATTCATTAGAAGTGCAGACTATCGTATTCTCAAGCTCGTTCTGCTTCCTGCAATGGTAGGGATGCTTTTGGGTTACCTCTTTTTCTCTGTCATCACGCCTAAAATCTTATCGCTCTCGATCGGTATATTTACTTTACTCTTTTTGATTCAAAACTTGCTCATGTCTCGCTTTAATCTCAGGGAAACAAAGCCTTTGCCGTGGTTGGGAAGAGCAATGGGATTAGTATCTGGATTCACTTCTTTTGTAGCGCATATCGGTGGTCCTCCCATCACCGTTTACATGCTCCGAGAAAAAGTAGCTCCGATGGTGTATACCTCCACTTTGGGTATCTTTTTTACCGTCATCAATTTTGGCAAGTTGGCGCCATATGCTTACCTAGATTTGCTGAGCTTTGATCAGCTATCGATATCCATCTTGCTTTTACCATGTGTACCAGTAGGAGTGTATTTAGGCTTCTATTTAGCCAAACGCATTTCAATGAAGTGGTATTACATCATTGTGCAGTTTTTCTTGGCGGTAGCCAGTGTGAAGCTGATTGCAGATGGCCTACTGGGATAATCCATTGATGAAGTCAAATATCACCATGAAATCCCTAAGCTACGCCTTCTGCTTTTTATTGTGTGCTTTTGATGTATTTGCTCAGATGCAAACCTATTCGCCTTATACGCCAGCACAAATTAACGAATTTAATAATCAACCACTCTCACCTGCTCAGACTCCGGCTGGCCCCATCTATCTTAATCATCAACCCCCACCCAAACCGCGGTCGACGGTCGGCGCGCATTACTTTAGTCAACCACTTGGTGAGGAGGAAGCCGAGGCGCAGGAAACTGAGTCGGCCACTCCCTTTACTCCAAGCCCCACTACTTTCCAGTTTTAGGCAATCGCTAAATCCGGTATAGAGTTCAGTTGAAGTAATTGCATGGCAGTTTCGGGGGTGGCATTAAGCCAGTCTTCAAATAGTTCTGATCGCAGAGGCAGGACCGTGCGCTTTTCCTCTTCCGGCTTATGAAGGCGCCTCATGATGGGATGCTCATCTGCATTAATTGTCAGCATCGAAAAGGACACTACCAGCTCACCGTTATCAGGATCAGTCCAGGTATCCCAAATTGATGCGATTGCCATAGGTTCATCATTTGCCTGTTTGATTCGGGTGCGTACCGCCTTGCCAGACTCATAAGAAGGTTCATAAAAGGAGTCGACTAGGGCTAAGGCGTAATGCCGATTCTTCCAGGCTGATCGATAAGAGGGTTTTTCTGCCACCGTCTCTGTTCTCGCGTTATAGGTTTTCTTACCAAAAGTCTCTTCTTTAGCCCAGGATGGCAAAAGCCCAAAGCGCGCCAAACCAATGGCTGTTCGTCCGGTATTGTGGCTTTTGAGAACAATGGGACCTGGATAGGTCGGAAAGACATCATGAGCAGTCGAGGGCGGTAGATCGAGATCAAATCGGGTTTTAACCCACTCCACATTGATGGTGGTGAGATATTGAACACACATGCCCAGATTCTACATTTATCGGCATGGACGCTGCTGTTAATATTGGGGTTCAATTTTATAAGTGAGCCAATCAATGAAACGATCAGTAACGAGCTTAGTTCTAACGGTAGTCTTATTGGGTTCAATGATCAGCATCGCCCAATCTCAAAGTGGTCTGCCTATTAATGCAGCAGCCTCTGTTAATGGTTTGGTCATTAGCAATGATATGGTTGAGCAGGGAATACAGGCCGCTTTAGCACAAGGGCAAAAAGAATCGCCTGAGTTACGCAATGCTGTTTTATCCAAGTTAATTGAGGTTTCGCTCTTATCTCAACAAGCAGAAAAAGATGGCTTGGCTAATTCTGAAAAAGCAAATCGCCAGTTGGCATTTATTCGTCAAAACTATTTAGCTGATCTTGAATTATCAACTTATCTTGCTCAAAATCCGGTCACTGAAAGCGATGTTCAAGCTGAATACAGTCGTGAGATTGCCTCATTAGGTCCTCAGGGAATGATTGTGGAATATAAAGTAAGTGACATTGCTGTTGCGACTGAAGCGGATGCGCAAGCTGCGCTTACTCGCATTAAAAAAGGCGAGTCATTTGATAAGGTTGCTAGAAGCGTGTCCTTAGCTCCCAACAAAGTACAGGGTGGAGCCGTAGGGTGGGTGCAGGCTGGCCAAACATTGCCGCAGATTTCGAAAGTATTAGTTACCCTGAGCAAGGGTCAGGTTTCTGCAGCGCCAATCCAAATGCCGCAAGGCTGGTATTTAATTAAGCTGGAAGATAAGAAATCTACCAAGCCACCAAGTTTTGAACAAGCCAAGCCCGCTATTCGTAATGGCTTAATTCAGAAGAAGCAATTTGAGCTCCTCTCTCAATTAAGGCAGACAGCCAATATCGTCGTTCAGTAAGATTGGAGTAGATGGATGAGAATGGCGCCCATGAGGCGCCTTTTTTACGCATTGAAGATTTAATATATTTACTCCGGAGTAAAATTACAACTCAATGCCAATTCAGTTCTTACAGCTATTAACCAGCACAGACCGTTCGAATAAGACCAATTTGCAGTTGGGCGCTTATATGGCATTTGTGGCAGGAGCGGTAAATGCCGGTGGATTTTTAGCTATTGCCCAATATACCTCCCATATGAGCGGCATTATTTCTGCTATTGGTGACGATTTGGCTTTAAACGATTTGGTCTCGGTGCTCGGTGGCATTTCTTTGTTGCTGTCATTTCTGATGGGTGCTGCAACCACCGCCATCCTAGTGAACTGGGGTCATAGAAGAAAAATTCATAGTGAGTTTGCGCTACCACTGTTTGTGGAGGCTTTGCTCTTACTCATCTTTGGTATTGTTGGCGCCAACCTCAATCTTTATGTCCCTCTCACAGTGCCGGCAATTGCCTTGCTGCTCTGTTTTGTAATGGGACTGCAAAATGCCATTGTGACAAAAGCTTCTCGCGCTGAAATTAGAACTACCCATATGACGGGCGTGATTACAGATATCGGTATTGAGATTGGAAAATTGCTCTATTGGAATAAAACCAAAGAAGCCAATGTTCAGTTCTATGTTGAGGCGAACCGAGAAAAATTAAAAGCCCACCTGTTTATCTTCGCAATGTTCTTGGTCGGCGGCATTATTGGTGCCGTAAGCTTTAAAAAGGTCGGCTACATTTCTGTAGTGCCCTTATCCCTTTCTTTAATATTGATTGCCTCCCTACAGATCTATCGAGATATCCAAGCACTGTTTAAGACTTAGATGACTGCAACTTAGCTGCTGACGATACATTTAAATCGAATGCTCTGCTAACCCACTCAGCTGGGCTTTAGAACCCCCAATTAAAACCTGCCTAGCATTAGGTGGTGAATTCACGGTTAATTCAAGGGATTAGTTCAGACCTTCAATTATCTATCAGCATTAAATTGCTCACCGAGTATTTCATAGACCTCATAGAGCGGCGTTTTAGATACCTCTAACATACCGCTGTAATGGTCAACGTTTAGGGCTAACGGTGTAATGACGGAAATAATTAAGGCAGTAGTAATTCCAATAGTCAGGCTCATTGTCCTTTTAGAGCTGGAGAGGTGAGTGGCGGCTACTGAAAGTTGAAGTAAAAAAGCAACCATAAACAACACTACCCAGCGTAGATGTTCCACATGATGCCATCGGAAGGATATTCGTTTCGATCTAGCTTCGTACCAAGAATCTAAAATCTTTGACAGCTCTCGACCGGCTTGGGTCCCCTCAAGGGCTGGAGCAATCGCAATCGTTTTCCAAAAAATTTCTTGAAATATCCCCCCTGTACGACTTGAAATTTTTTCATTTTCTAAAAGTGACCACTCTTCATCTAAGGCGGACTGCAAATAGTTTTTGACTTGGTATTGCAAGTTTTGATTGGCTAATGAAGGGGTGTTGTTCACAAAATCTACGTACAGCAATAGAGCGGTGCGCTCTTGTTTAATCGATTCTGTATGCGCATTAAAACCGCCAACTAGTGTAGCGCCCATGAATGCTGCTGTCAGTGCAAACATGGTTGCTGCTGGACTGTAAAAAGTCCCATTAATTCTGCCAAAACTTGAAAAGAAGCCCCTCAATCGAGGTGTATGAACAATCCAGATAATGATTAATGCAATACCAACATAGCTTACAAACACAATCATGAATATGATTAAGTCAGAGGTATAAAAAAAAGAATCTAGAAAAGATTTGAATTGCATAATTTTTAGAATGTGAGCATATTGGCTTTTGTATAACTGGTAGGTCGGGCGAGATTCGAACACGCGACCAATGGATTATAGACTTAAGAATTGTGGCAAACAGCCATCAAAACATGAGCTAAAGCCTGCCAAGAAGTGGTATGTTTAGGCAGGCGGTTGTCTAGGGTTGCTGATTAATCGATTTTGATCCCCGGTGGTTTCGATGCCCGTTTGTCGGGTAAAGTGCATTTAGTAGGCCCTCCACAATTAAACGCTAGGATTCAATCATGAGACGTAATGGATTTTCATTAATCAGTACTTTGGTGGCAATATTGTTAGCAGGGCTTATTTTTTCTGAGACAGCTCATGCGCAATTAATTTTTGCTGCACGCCATATCGCTGGACGCATCAATCAGATGACTCAGGATGATTCTAACGGAGTGCCAGCATATCAGTTTGCAACAGTAATTATTGATGCTCCTGCAAACAAAGTATATGCAACTGCAGTCAATGCAGCAACCCAAAATCAAGCTGTCACCATCGTTTTTCAAGACTCTCAAAACTTAAAATTAAAGGTGTCCGAAAGCAGTAAAAGTATCTCTATAAATGTAGTTCCGTTAAGCGATAAATCATCTGAAATTATGATCTCTGCGCCTGCTGCACCACAGGGGCAAGGTGATAGTGCATCAGTAGTGGTTAATTCAATAATGAAGATTTGTAATCAACTTAATAAGGTTTGCAAATTGGGCGCGAATTAATCTAGAAGATGATCGCTTGTCAGGAGCTAGCGGGATAGTTTTGGAAGAAACATAGGTGGCAGTAGGTTTCTGAGTGCCCAACAGCTCACATTCGACTGACCTAGAAGTACAAAACCCCCACTATCGCTAGTGGGGGTTTCTTTATTGCTGGTGGGTCGGGCGAGATTCGAACTCGCGACCAACGGGCTTAAAGAGATTTAATTGGCTCAGACAGGGTTACAACTTGCTCAAGCCTATTGGCTTTTCTCTAGTCGCTCAAGAATGAGATTGGCAAGAATGGATTCATCCCCATTAAAGGCTAGTTCCATTGCCCGATAAATTTGCTCCTGTTCCAGGTCGGAGTAGTCGAGTTGATAGCCTGCTGATTGACTAAGTTGGGAGATGAATATGCGTTGTACGCGACCATTCCCCTCTCGAAAAGGGTGTAGGGCGTTGATCTCTGATAGGTAGTGAGCCAGTCTTTTTGACAGGGTGTCAGCATCCAACCCTCTGAGCCAGTTTTCACGAGCCAGTTTGTTAAAGATGTCGTTTGCCGCAGATTCAATAAAGCGCACATTAGCAAAACGACTATTGCCACGGCTAATATCTACTGTGCGAATCTTCCCAGCCCAGTCATATACATCTTGAAAGAGTGCTAAATGAATGCGCTGAAGATGGGCAAGATCAAATTGACCTGCTATGGGACTTTCTAGAATCTCAATTGATCGCAAAGTAGATAGCTCACCTTCGTAGGTGTCTAAATCTTGTGCGTTAGTTATTTCTGCTTTGTTTCGAAGTACGTCTGTACCTGGGTAGCAGTAAGTGTCATCCGCGTCGTAGCGTGACATAACGTTGTTTAGTTTCTTCCAATATTTGCGCGATACTCTTTTTGCCAGCAACGTAATCAGTGAGGTTTTGCTCTAACTGCTTAGTTGGAACAATACCTTCAATCCGAGCAGATGCTACAGCGTTAGAAACGTTGTATTGGCGGGCTTGGGTTTGGGTGGCAAATTTAGTTGGCATGTATCTATTTTAGTGGATTTGGGGCTGATTTCCTAGTCAATAAATAGCCCTAAAACAGGGTTTAAAGAGCTA
>CAIKGX010000062.1 GCA_903827075.1 uncultured beta proteobacterium
AACAGGCAATGTCATATTCAATCAGCAGGTAAAAACCTCTGGCGCATTTCTAGCAAAGAAAAGCCCGCTCTTGAAGTGCTTGTCTCATTGGATGAGAAAACCGGCCTTGCCACCCGCCTCAATTGGAGACAAGATTTTGAATAGGGATGCTGGCACAACTCTTTTGGAATTAATGGCAGTGATATTCATTATGGCGATCATGGCCACAATATCCATGCCACTCTTACATCAGCAGATTGCCGTCCGTGAAATCGAGACCATTGCCCGCCGTTTTATCTTTCATGCACAATTTGCGAGGCAACAAGCTTTGTACTTAGGAAGCGCAGTGCACATCGTTCCCATCAGTGGCGATCGGTGGGATGAAGGGTGGGTTGTAAAGGGTGGCTGCCTTACAAAACAAGCCCCTGCCAACTGTAATGAGAGGAACTGGTTTTCTCAGGGGGATATTGCTCCGGTCTACTTTAAAGGTGGGGGTAAGCAATTTATGGATCCACATACTTCTAAGAGGGGGATTTCCTTTAACGCAGCTGGCGCTGCTAAAACAGGGCAAGGTGGCTTTGTGGCCAATCGCTTGATATTGGGTCATGATCAGGATTCCAACCTGGAGCGTCATCTGATTTTGGGTAGCGGTGGCCGCTGGCGCATTTGCGATCCTAGGACCGATTCCAAGGCTTGTCGATAAGAAGCGCTCTTTGGGGTAAATGGGCAAATTTGGTATTGCTTCCCACAATCGGTTTTAATAGACCCATGTACAGCGAAGTTGACCACGAATTCATGAGCCAGGCATTAGTGCAGGCTCAACAATCACTCTATTTATCCAACCCTAATCCAAGGGTGGGTTGTGTCATTGTTAAAGAAGGTCGGGTCATTGGGCGCGGGCACACCCAGAAAGTGGGTGGCCCCCATGCAGAAATTGTGGCTTTGGCGGATGTAGCGACCAATGGTTTTAATGTAACGGGGTCCACGATCTATGTGACATTGGAACCATGCAATCACACTGGCAAAACCGCGCCTTGCGTAGATGCATTAATTGCCGCTAAGCCAGCCGTGGTGATTGCTGCGATGACTGACCCTAATCCGCTGGTTGCTGGTCAAGGCCTGGAGAGGCTCAAAGCTGCCGGTATTGATGTGCGCTGTGGCTTGCTAGAGTCGCAGGCAATCATACTCAATCGGGGGTTTATTTCCAGAATGACTCGAGGCCTACCTTGGGTGCGCATGAAAATTGCCGCCAGTTTAGATGGAAAAACGGCCTTACCCAATGGGCAGAGTCAGTGGATTACTGGCCCACTAGCCAGAGCAGATGGCCATCATTGGCGAGCACAAGCATGCGCAATCCTGACTGGTGTTGGGACGGTGAAAGAGGACGACCCCACCCTCAATGTCAGGGATGTGCCAACCGAACGCCAGCCTTGGAAAATTATTGTTGACTCCAGACTGGAGACGCCCATCCATGCCAAAGTCTTGCATCATGTAGATCAATCAGGGGTGATTTTGGTGTGTGCTTCTCTAGAAACGATCGAGGCACAAGCAAAGGCAAAAGCATTTCAGGAGCAAGGCATTGAGGTGATTGCCATGGCCAATCCGAACGGCAAAGTGGATCTTCCAAAGCTATTTTCTTATTTGGCTCAAGAGCGCCACATGAATGAAATTCATATTGAGGCGGGATTTAAGCTCAATGGATCTTTGCTGCGAGAAGATTGTGTGGATGAGTTATTGCTGTATTACGCCCCATTCTTGATGGGTGAAGGTATTGGGATGGCCAATGTTTCTCCTATGGCCCAATTAAGTGGGCGCCAGGATTGGCAGATCATTGATCAAAGCCTTTTTGGGTCAGATCTTCGGATGCGCTTGCTGAAAAGTTAAAATCTACCCATGTTTACTGGAATCATTACTGCTGTAGGTCAAATCAAAAGCACTCAAGCTAAAGGTGATGGCTTGCATCTGACTATTGATGTGCCATCAGGCTATCTAGACGATGTAGTCTTGGGCGACAGCATTGCTATTCAAGGTGCTTGTATGACTGCCACTCAATTGGATGGCAATACGTTTAGCTTGGATATTTCTCGTGAGTCCTTGAATAAGACTATTGGTTTAGATACAGTGGGCCCAGTCAATTTAGAAAAAGCATTGCGTTTGAATGATCGTCTTGGCGGTCATCTGGTCAGTGGGCATGTGGATGGTGTTGGTCAGGTTGAGCATTTTGCTACTGTTGCTCAAGACCCTTATGGCTCATGGCTATTGCGTATCGCAGCACCAAAAGAGTTAGCCCCATTTTTGGCATACAAAGGATCAATCGTTGTCAATGGCGTATCTTTGACAGTCAATAAAACGGAAGATAGCGCCACCCACTGCGTAGTGGATATCAACGTTATTCCGCATACATTGCAGA
>CAIKGX010000063.1 GCA_903827075.1 uncultured beta proteobacterium
AATAGCACTACCCTAGTTCTAGTTGATGGACAGCGAATCAATCCAATAGACTCCTCAGCGGTTCCCTGGGAATCGATTCCAATAGATTCGATCGAAAGAATTGAGATTCTTCAAGGCGGTGCAAGCGTTCAGTACGGAAATGGGGCGGTTGGCGGAGTTATCAACATCATTACCAATGGCGGAAAATCCAACATAAACCAAGCAACTGTTAACTATGGAAGCTTTAATACCCTCATTAATAATGCCATCCTTAGAAATACGGTTGACCAGACAACCATCCAGCTAACAGCCAATACTTCCAATTCTTCCGGATGGCGCGAGAACTCGGCTGCCAATGCCTATTCAGTAGATGCAAAGCTGACTCAAGCTCTCGGGGGAATTGACAATGTATATGGCGATCTTTTCTATAGTTACACCAACCAGCAAACTCCAGGAGGGGTTCAAGGACAAGTTGGGCAAGGAAATCCTCAATCAGCAAAATTTAACAATATTGGATCTGGCACATCTGCCAATGATTCTGGATTCAGATTCGGAGGGATTAAGGGCTTAAATGATTCCTTTAGATTTGAGCTGGATGGAACCTATACAAACCGTACTGTATTCACAAATAATCCATACTACTCAAGCGTAGAGGCAAATAATGCAGGATTTGTATCACCATCCAACAATAACCTCCAAGGCTGGCAACTTAATATTTCTCCACGCATTAAAGGTGACTTTGGTGCTTATGGCAGCACAATTATTGGATATGAGTTTAATAAAGGAAGTCAAAGTTCAAATGATTCCTTTGCGCCACTAACTCAGGCATCTGCAATAGCATGGGGAGCATCTACTCCAGTTCAAAACTCATCTAGCGCTAACTTAATCAATCAATCCATCTATGCAATAAGCCGCTTACCCCTGAGCAAAAAAATTGAACTGAGCGGCGGTTACCGCCATCAAACTCAAGGTGCCTCCACTAATGATTCCAATATATGGTCGCCAAATGGGGCTGTTAGTAATTCACAAAATTACTCAGCTAATGCTGGAGATGTAGCATTGAATTTCAACTATCTTAAAGGTCAACGCGCCTATATTAAGTGGAATCAATCCTACCGATTTCCTAATATTGATGAATTTTGGGGCTGGGATCCCACCAACAACAGTCGTATTTTTAGCGGGATTTTAAGGCCACAAACTGCCCAAACTTATGAAGCCGGAGGGAACTGGCAACTCTGGACAAGCAATATTACAGCCTCAATTTTCTCTACAGTTTCCCAGAATGAGATTATGTACAACCCATCGAGTGGATTTAATACCAACTCTGAATACAACATTAATAGAAACGGTGTTGTATTAGATTCAACTAGTGCTATCACTTCAAAGTTCAACCTAGGAGCGGGCGGTAAAGTCCAGCGCGCTTACTATGCTAGCGGACCATATCAAGGCAACTTAATTCCTCAAGTTCCAAACCTACTTCTAAATGCACGCGCATCCTATTTACTTACGTCAAATTGGACTATTGGAGGCGTAATTAATTATGTTGGCAATCAACATTATGATGCCAGCCCAGCCGCATATAGCCAGCTATCTGTCATGCCCTCTTATACAGTGGCTGATGTATACGCTAGTTATAAAACTGGCAAGTGGGAGGGGAGATTTACCATCAAGAACGTTGGCAATGCGGCATATTCCACCTATGGAGGGTATGGATCAGTAAGTCAGCCTAATGGCACATTACCAAATGACTACTATTACTATCCAAGCGATCCAAGGGCCTACTTTGTGAGCGCCAAATATAGCTTTAATTAGGTGGACTAGGGCTTCTATAGACTCTGAAAAGTAGGGAAGTGATGAAGTACAAACCCTTCCCTAGCCGCCCGACTCCACAAAGCGTTTTCCTAAGGCTACAATGCCAGTATGAATGAGCCTACCCCTCTTCCCGCTGGCGATACATCTCCTACTGGGGATGGCCTTTCTGCATCCATCCAAAGGGTGGCTGCCAAAGTCCAATTAATTGCGGATGCGGTGAAAGGTCTTCATCAAGATCGCGCTCAGCTCGAAGGAAAAATTGAGGATGCGCAAAAACGCATTCAACATATTTTGAGTCGCTTACCTGAACAGAGCGATGGTCGTCAATTAAACTTACTTGGCGAAGTAGTTGCCCCACCTACCCCAGAGGATGACAATGAGCCAACAACGCATTGAAGTAACCCTCGCCGGTCAAAAAATTACTTTGGCTACTAGTACAGAGCACGAGCCCTTGTTACGTGCCGCCTGCACTTTAGCTGATGAGCAAATTCAACTTGCAATCAATGGCGGCAATCGCAGTATTGAGCGCGCCAGCATGATGGCTGCCATCAAAATTGCGGGGGATCTCATTACCCTACAGTCTTTATCAACAAAAAATTCTGCGACAGCTACTCCATCAAATGTGGATTCTGAAGAAATTGCCAAGCTTCAAGATGAGATTCGATCATTAGAAGATCAAGTTGATAGCTTAATGCAAACCCTTTCCCTGCCTGGTTCGCCAAGGCCAATAGTTCCTTGAACCGATGCGCAAGCATCAGGAACGATCTTTACCTTGCGGGCGTGAGCGTTTCGAAACTTCACAGTGGCAGCCTCGCGCTGTTCACTCCCTGTAGCTCTTAATGCACCCAAAGCAGAGTGGCCGTTCCACCTTGAACCCTAGGGTTCAGGATGACGGCCTAGCGGCTAAGGTGGGGAATTCATGTCAATAGCTGATATCGCCATGCTCCTGTTATGCGGGAGCATATCTGGATTCTTGGCCGGGCTACTCGGTATTGGCGGCGGAATGATTCTGGTGCCATTCATGATTGTGGTTTTTAATCACTTGGGATTTAGCCAGCAGATCATTGTTCACATGGCCATTGCCACTGGCATGGCAACTATTTTGTTTACTACTACCTCAGCAATTTGGGCGCATCACAAACACAACTCCATCGATTGGAAATTAGTAGCCTCTTTAAGTCCTGGCATGGTCTTGGGCGGGCTCATTGGCGGTAGCGAAATCTTTGAGGCAATTAACACCTCTTGGCTCTCTCTATTCTTTGCCATCTTTATTGTCTACACATCCATTCAGATGATTATCAATAAAAAACCGACTGCTGGCAGAGACCTCCCAGGATCTGTCGGGCTTTTTTCTTTTGGTGCTTTTGCAGGAATGCTCGCAAGCCTAGTCGGCGCAGGCGGGGCATTCATTACGGTACCCTTTATGTTGTGGTGTAACGTCAAACCGCATACCGCAATGGCAAGCTCATCTGGTTTGGGTTTTCCGATTGCAGCAGCAGCAACGATTGGCTATATGTATGGCAGCTGGGGCAATCCCAATCTACCCGCCGGCTCTTTAGGCTTTGTGTATGTACCTGCCGTACTTTGCATTGTGGTAGTCAGCGTATTTACCGCTCCACTAGGTGCACAAATGGCCAGAAAACTCAATGTGACTCAGCTAAAGCGGATCTTCGGTGTCATGCTAATTCTCCTTGCAGCTTTCATGTTTAATGAAAGCCGCAAGGCATTTGGCTACTAAGTTAACGCATTCATTAACTGGTGTATTGCTGGCGCAAAATATTCTTTTGTACCTTACCCATCGCATTACGCGGCAAGTCGGCAACAATCTCTAAACGCTTCGGTATTTTAAAATTCGCAATCTGCGTTTTCAAAGTAGCAATCATTGCTTGGGCATCTAATTTGGCGCCAGCCTTAGGTACTACCACTGCCATCACCGCCTCGCCAAAGTCCGGATGCGGAATACCAATCACTGCACTTTCATCCACACCATCCATATCATCAATAAAACTCTCGATTTCTTTTGGGTAGACGTTATAACCACCAGAAATAATCAAGTCTTTACTTCGACCAACGATGCACAAGTAGTCCTTGGGAGCATTACCGCCATTAGCTGCACCACCCCAGCGACCGACATCGCCAGTTTTAAACCAGCCATCCTTGGTAAATTCTTCGGCGGTCTTTTCTGGCATGCGCCAGTAACCCTTAAATATATTAGGGCCCTTCACCTGAATGCTACCAATCTCATCCACACCGCAGGCTTTGTTATTGTCGTTCACCACGCGTACTTTGACGCCTGGCAAAGGCAAGCCAACCGACCCGCCAATACGCTGACCCTTGTATGGATTAGAGACCAACATCACGGTCTCACTCATGCCATAGCGCTCCAAAATGGGCTGGCCGATCACCTCTTTAAAAGTGTTAAATGTTTCGGTCAGCAAAGGAGCGGAGCCTGAAACAAATAAACGCATATTGCGTGTGACTGCTTTAGTGAAGCCCTTGTCAGCCAGTAAGCGAACATAAAACGTAGGCACACCCATCATGACGGTAGACCGTGGCATATGGGCAATCAACTGCGTGGTATCTAAGCGAGGCAACCAAATCATTTTGCTACCGTTAATCAAAGCGCCATGAGCAGCGACAAATAATCCATGGACATGGAATATGGGCAAAGCATGCAAAAGGATGTCACCTTTTTTCCATCCCCAGAACTTTTGGAGAACCTGCGCATTACTACCCAAGTTTTTATGGGTGAGCATCGCACCCTTACTACGACCAGTGGTTCCAGAGGTATACAAAATCGCTGCTAAATCATCATCTTTTACGGCAACTGTTTTGAACCTGTCACTTTGAGCACCGGAGCATTCAAGTAAGCTTCCCTTGCGATCCTCATCCAAGGTAAAGACGTGCTGCGTACCGGCCTTGAAGGCCACCTTAGAAACCCAGGAGAAATTCTTACTGCTGCATACCACTACTGCAGGCTCGGCATTCTCAATAAAGTATTGAATCTCTGCCGCTTGATAAGCAGTATTGAGCGGCAAATATACAAAACCAGCACGGATCGTAGCTAAATAAAGAAATAAAGCTTCAGGTGACTTTTCTACCTGTACTGCAATACGTGAACCAACGGGTAATTTGAGGCCCTTGAGAAAATTGGCCATCTTGGCAGTTGCCCGCTCAAGATCACCCCAAGAGTAATAAAGACCATCATGCGTTTCTATTGCACATGCGGATTTATCTTTTGGAAAACCTTTTTCCAATAAAGAATATAAATTCATTCGAACCTCAAAACAGATTATTTAAATAAAGCAGCTCATTAGTCGAGCTTGGCGCCTGAAGCTTTGGCAACTGCAGCCCAGCGCTTGATATCAGCCGCAACAAACTTTCCAAAAGCATCACCAGTGAGATTGGGCGTATCAGAACCATTATTGGTCCAAATAGTTTTAAGCTCTGGTGTATTAATCGCCTTTTGCACTTCTACAATCATCTTATCGACGATTGGCTGAGGAGTTCCCTTAGGCGCAAATAAACCATACCAAGTAGAAACTTCATAGCCTACTAGACCCGCTTCCGCCGCTGTTGGCACGTTCGGAAATCCAGGCGCACGTTTTTGCGAAGCTACTGCCAAAGCAACGATAGAACCATTCTTAATTTGAGCAGCCGAAGAACCTAAACCATCAAATTCAATATCCACTTGACC
>CAIKGX010000064.1 GCA_903827075.1 uncultured beta proteobacterium
CCGGCAACAGTCTTAACATCAGTGCTCATAGTTGCGTATTTCAAGTCGACGTTCATTCCCCAGTTTTTATCAAACATATAGTCCATACCGATTTGTCCAACTACGCCAAGACTAGATTGATTCACTGTTACAGAGTTACCAAGACCAGGAAAGTTTTGACGATTACCGAAAATCGTGTAGTTCACACCAAGACCTACGTATGGCTTAAATGCACCTAAGTCTGTAAAGTGATACTGTGCCAACAAAGATGGTGGTAACGCAGTAACTTTACCGACATTCGTATTACCTGATCCAGCGGTAATATTTACCTGCTGTGGATAAGTTAAAACTAACTCAGCAGCAATATTTTTAGTAAAAAAGTATGAAATATCAAATTCAGGAATCCATTGATTCTGTGCCTTTACGTTTAAGGCCTGGACAGTTCCATTACCACCTGACTGCCCATTCTGAAATAACAAATCTACGGCGCGGACACGCAACATCCATGGGTTTTCTTCAGCTTGCGCCTGTGCCATTACTGGTGCCAATGATGCAACTGCTGCCATAGCTACTACGAGTGATTTAAGACGCATGATGAACTCCTTTTTTGTTTTCAATTTGATGAAATCATTTTCAAATTGATCCCAGTGTAGGAATTTGATTTAAATCAAATGAGAGGCCTTGCAGATTTTTTTATTTGCTAAAAAGCAACACTATTTGTTGGAGTTTTTGACCTAGATCAAATGAACGCGTATTTACCCTAAAGATCTGTTTTATAAGACCTTGGAATACGTTCCACGAGCTTGAGATTCTCGCAGGTGCCGGTCAAACGTCATTGCCACCCGCCTAGCCAGCAACCTACCTTTAATAGGAACAATCATCTTTGATCCTTCCCACTCGAGCAGACCCGCCTCTTCAAGGCCTTTGAGTTCTTCAATCTCTGTTTTGAAGTAGCTGGGGAAATCGATATTGTGAGATTGAGCAAATACCTCGGTATCAAGCGCAAATTGGCACATCAACTCACCGATTAACTCACGGCGCAGCAGATCATCTTTATCCAACTGCAGACCCCTAAGCGTGGGCAGATGGCCATCATCAATCGCTGCGTAGTACTCATCTAAGGTACGTACATTCTGGGAATAGCAATCATCCACTTTTCCAATCGATGAGATTCCGAATGCAAGCAAGTCACACTCTGCTTGAGTGGAGTAACCCTGAAAGTTACGATGTAGCTTGCCTTCCTTTTGAGCTATGGCTAACTCATCTTCGGGCTTGGCAAAGTGGTCCATGCCGATAAAGACGTAACCTGCATCACCTAATCCTTCAATCGTATTGGACAAAATATCTAACTTATCAGCAGCGCCGGGTAAATCTGCCTCAGCAATTCTGCGCTGTGGCTTAAAGATGTGTGGCAAGTGTGCATAGTTGTATACCGATAGGCGATCAGGACTCATTTTAAGAACGGTATCTACCGTTTCTTTAAAGGTTGCCGGTGTTTGTTTTGGTAATCCATAGATCAAATCGACGCTTCTGGATTTAAAGCCATACTTTCTGGACCAATCCATTACTGCTTGTGTTTCCTCAATAGTCTGAATGCGGTGTACCGCCTCCTGCACAGCCAAATTGAAATCTTGCACTCCAAGGCTAATACGGTTAAAGCCCAGCTCGGCCAAGAGCGCAATATCCGCCTCAGTCACACGGCGAGGATCAATCTCGATGGAGTATTCTCCGCCAGGCAGTAATTCAAAATGCTCACGAGTGTGATGCATCAACTCCATCATTTCTTCATGAGACAAGAAAGTAGGTGTGCCACCACCCCAATGCAATTGAGTAATAGGAATTTTTTTCTGTGCACCCATTGCTGTAGTTACCATCGCCATCTCTTTAGCTAAATACTTAATGTACTTAGCGCTTCGACCATGGTCTTTGGTGATGATTTTGTTACAGCCACAGTAGTAGCAAATATTGGGGCAAAAAGGGATGTGAAAATAGAGTGATAAAGGCTCATTAGCGCTGGCCACCCGCTTGAGTGCGCCCAGATAATCCACCTCTCCAAATTCATTATGAAAGCGATCAGCGCTAGGATAAGAGGTATAGCGAGGCCCATTGATATCAAACTTTTGCAGCAGCTCTGGATGAAAGAGCACTTCCTTTGCATCTTTGGGGGAAGTGGTAATCACAGGATTCATACGAATAGTAGTTTAGATGGGCGGGCTAATTATTGGGAGAGGTAGTCAAGTGCTACCGCTTCCGCTACTTTAATCCCATCAACCCCGGCTGACAAAATTCCACCGGCATATCCAGCCCCCTCACCTGCTGGATAAAGGCCTTTGATATTCAGACTCTGAAAATTAGGGCCACGGGTAATGCGCAAGGGTGAAGAGGTTCTCGTCTCCACACCAGTGAGTACCGCATCTTTCATGGAGAAGCCTTTGATTTGTTTCTCAAAGGCAGGTATCGCTTCACGAATCGCTTCAATCGCATAGGCTGGCAAGCTGTCTGCCAAATCAGTGAGATGGACGCCTGGCTTATATGATGGCGTCACGCTTCCCAATTGGGTCGACGCTTTGCCTTCCAAGAAATCACCTACCAACTGTCCGGGAGCTTCATAAGTAGAGCCTCCAAGCTCGAATGCCTTTGACTCTATTACCCTTTGAAACTCAATACCTGCAAGCGGCCCACCTGGGTAATCTTCAGGAGTAATTCCCACAACAATGCCGGCATTGGCATTGCGCTCATTACGAGAGTACTGACTCATGCCATTGGTCACCACCCGATTGGGTTCAGATGTGGCAGCAACAACAGTGCCACCAGGACACATACAAAAGCTGTAAACAGTCCGACCATTCTTGGCGTGATGCACTAATTTATAGTCGGCAGCGCCGATCAAGGCGTTACCAGCATGCGGACCTAGACGAGCCCTATCAATGACGGACTGAGGATGCTCAATCCGAAAACCCACCGAGAAGGGTTTAGCTTCCATAAATACACCAGCATGATGCAAGGCCTCAAAAGTATCGCGAGCACTGTGACCTAAAGCGAGGACAACATGATTTGCCACCAAATCCTCATGGCCTTCTATCTTGACCCCTTTAATTTGCTCATTCTGAATATCAAAACCAATCACCTTTTGTGAAAATCGAATGTCGCCACCCAACTCAATAATTTCTTGGCGCATCTTTTCAACTACGCCAACTAAACGGAAGGTGCCAATATGTGGTTTGGCAACATAGTGAATTTCTTCAGGTGCGCCAGCTTTAATAAATTCATGGATGACTTTGCGACCGTAGAATTTTGGATCTTTAATTTGGCTATAGAGCTTGCCATCAGAAAACGTCCCGGCACCACCTTCGCCAAACTGTACGTTGGATTCTGGGTTAAGCACATTCTTACGCCATAAACCCCAAGTGTCTTGAGTACGCTCACGCACTTTTTTACCACGCTCTAGAACGATGGGCTTAAAACCCATTTGTGCTAATAAAAGTGCTGCAAATATTCCGCAAGGGCCAAAACCAATCACTACAGGTCGTAAAAAATTCACCGGTTTAGCTTCTGGTGCCTGAGCCACAAAGTGATAACTGGTATCTGGTGAAGGCCTTATATGAATATCATCCGCAAATGCCTTTAGAACTCTTTCCTCATCCTTTACCGACAAATCCACGGTATAGATAAAAGCCAGAGCAACATTCTTTCTGGCGTCATAACTGCGCTTGAAAACTTCAGTCCGAATTAAGTCTTGAGGCGCTAGTTTTAAGCGCTTCAAGATTGCCGCCTCCACCGCCTCTGGAAGGTGGTCAATTGGCAGGCGTAGTTCAGTAATACGGATCATGGGTCTCTACGATACACAGTAAATAAGGGCAATTTACAAAATAATACTGGTTCAGGACTGACGGATGGGTTTAAAGGCGATAATGCGCCATGGCTCTACGCGCAACTATCCACAAAGCCGACCTTCATGTCGCAGATTCAGACCGTCATTACTACGGTAGTCATTCATTAACTATTGCCAAACACCCTTCAGAAACTGAAGAACGAATGATGGTCAGAATCATCGCGTTTGCACTGCAATCCCAAGAAGATTTAGTCTTTACCAAAGGCTTGAGCGATACCGATGAACCTGATCTCTGGATCAAGGATTTAACCGATGCCATTCAACTATGGATTGAAATTGGTCAACCGGACGAGCGTCGCATTCTAAAAGCCTGCGGTCGCTCAGATCAAGTGGTGGTCTATTGCTATGGCGGTCACACTAGCAAGATTTGGTGGGATGGGATTGCCAACAAACTCACCCGTGCCCGCAATCTTCAAGTGATCTCTATACCAGCAGAACAAGCTCACGAGCTCAACAAGCTTGTGGAGCGCAGTATGGTGATCCACATCAATATTTCAGATGGGGAGGCTTATGTCTCTTCCGATAAAGGCCAGGTCACCATCACCCCTGAAACATGGCGTAGCAATCCATCCTAAGATCTATGAAGACTGTTGTCTTGGATACCAACGTCCTACTCGATCTATTTGTCTTTAATGACTTTAGGGCATTGCACCTAAAACAGGCATTGCAAGAAAAACGGATTAACGCAGTTGCCACACAAAAGACGCTAGAGGAGTTTGTAGATGTCATCTCGCGGCCTTTATTTTCCTTGGAAGAAAGTAAGCAGGCTGACATCTTTTCGGAGTGGATATTGCTAGCAAGGACAATAGACGATCAAAGCCTTGCAGTAGCACCATGGCAATGCGAAGATCCTGATGACCAGGTGTTTCTCGACTTAGCTTATTCGATAAGACCTTCTACTTTGATGAGCAAAGACAATGCCCTGCTTAAACTGGCCAGCAAAGCTTCTAAAGAAGGTGTTTTGATTACTACTGATTACATGGATTTTTCTCATTAAGATATCAATATGAATGTATCTACAACAGTGTCGCCAGGCGATGGCCTATTTATCCCAGGCAGCAAGCTCAAACATAAGAAAAGTGGTGGTTTTTATAAAGTACTTCTCCTTGCCAATATTGAAGCTACTTTAGAGCCCGCCTATGTGTATGAGTCACTACAAACACATGATTTTTGGATCAGGCCAAAAGCAGAAATGGAAGATGGTCGATTTGAATTGATTTCAGAATAAGATTGGGGGAAGTAAATGATCGAAGACCGTATTACCAATTTGGAAATCAAGCTTAGCTTTACTGAAGATCTCATTGAACAGCTAAATCAAACGGTATATAAGCAACAGCAGCAAATTGAGTTTCTTTATCGAGAGCTGAAATCTGTCAAAGAACAAGCCGGTAGCACCGGTGGAGGAAGTCTCAAGGATGAAATCCCCCCGCATTATTGATGCCTTGATACTATTCTTTTTAGAAATATTGTTTTAATCTCTAAACATCGCATACAGCCATAAAGGAATCACACCATGGGTAACTTAGCGCCTTTTCTCATTCAGTGGGGTCTAACCTCATTATCACTCTGGGTAGCCAGCTATCTCTTTAGCGGTCTACGATTTGCCGATGGCGGATCCTTGCTTATTGCTGCCCTACTACTGGGTTTCGCCAATGCCATTGTTAAGCCTTTATTAATCTTATTGACACTACCACTTACGGTCTTAACCATGGGCTTATTTTTGCTGGTGGTCAATGCGTTAGTTCTCATGCTGGTCTCTGCATTGGTCAGTGGATTTACAATTTCCAGCTTCTGGACCGCATTCTTTGCTAGTATTTTTATCTCTCTGTTTAGCCTTTTTGTAAGCGGAATGCTGTTCTAGTATTTACTTTTTTGCAGAGTAAATATCTGACCAAGGATGCAACGCTGCTTTACAGGGTTGTGACTTGGTCGCCATCGATTTGGCATTTTCAGCCAAAATGCTTGCGCCCCCGGTCAAAATGCCTACCCCAATTGAAACAGCACTAGTGACGACTCCGGTCTTATTAATGCCCGTACTCGGATGTTCTAAAGTGCCTTGTAATGTGATCAGATTGGCTAAATCTAGGCCCGTTGTCAGGCCTGATTTTTCTCGGGGGTGAATATTGAGATTAATGACTTCCGTTTTGAGGTTTACCGTACCACTCAGCACGACGTCTAATCTATCAGTTTGCACGCCTACTGAATCGTCAATGCTCACCAAGCCGTTATTCACAGGCAAATACGCTACCGCACACTCCAAAATAGTTTGATTTGACTTCTTGCGCAATGGGTTGATCGCATCAAATAAAGAGACCACAAAATCACCACCTTTATTAATGTAGTTTGATGGAACTTTGGCTGAACCTACCAAGATCTGCACATTGCCTGTAGCATCCCCAACGAGCTGATGCAGACTGGCTCCAGAGCCTTTTAAATCGAAGGCAATTCGCATGTCCCCTCCACTCACTTTAGAAGTTCCATCAGCAGCTTTTAGCACTTGTTCCAATGTGTAGCCCTTGGCCTCCCCTTTAGCACTAACACTAGGGCTAGCACTATGAAATTTTCCAATCGAGGCTTGAGCTTCTGCAGACCCAGTCCCTAGCTGAAAATTCAAATGCCGAAGTTCTATTTGATCATTATTAAATTCAATCAGTGCAGTCACATTCTTTAAGGGTGCACGATCAGGCATACCCAGTTGGTTGATATTGACATCAATACGTCCATCAGCCTCTGGCAATAAATCCCACGGCAAAGGTTCATTACTAAAGAAATAAGGCGAGCGGCTTTTCGAACTCGAATGAGCTGGCAATCCCTTTGCACCAGACGCTGCTACTGCTGAAGCCCCCGCAAGAGGAGCTACATCAAAAGACTTCGAGCTCAATTGAAGATCAAAATGAGGAATGGCTTTAGACTGCTTTTGAATATTCCCTTTTAACGCCAACATTTTTTCATTAAGCTCAACATTGATATTGAGCTCAATCTTGAGTGGTGTTTGATCCCAGTCATTTAATATCTTACGAACCGCTGTGACCTTGCCGTTAACACCAAGCCGAATATCGCCCTGCTTGGCATCTAACTTGATGATGGTATTGCTACCATCGCCCCGCAAGGAAAAGTGTGCAATTTGATATTTCTTTTCAGATCCAGACGCATCTCGATAGGCAATCTGTGCATTCTTTACATTGACAGCCTCAATGGCTACAAAGATATCCTGATCTCCACTAGATTCAGAAGAGGCGTCGGGCTTACTAGGATCACCCTGCACTAAAGGAGCGGCCAATATCCAATTACCCGCTCCAGCTGAATTTGTTTGCAAATGGGCATCTATACCGCTTAAATTAATTTGACTGATCTCTACACGCTTAGAAAATAAGGGGAGTAATTTGACATCTAAATCCAAGCTCTTGATATTGAGCATCTCTGGATTTGATGCCCAACTAGCATTACTCAAGGAAATATCTTCAGCCACTACACCAACAGACGGAAAAAATGTCAGGCTCACTGGTCCTGATATTTTTAAATCTCGTCCAGTGGCCTCTTTTACCGCTGAACTGAGTAATTGGGTGAGCTTAATTTGATCTATGGAGGAAATCGCGTACCAAACACCGCCTCCTCCTAAGGCTATCATGGCAGCCAAAGCAAATAATGCGATCTTAATGTTTTTGTTCATGAGCAACTGATTCTAAGTTCAGGAAAGAGTCCGTAGACTAAAATTGATGTTACACCTTCCTTGAAAACTGCTCACCATGAACACTACCAACACCCTGCCAAAATGTCCTGCTTGCCAAGAGGATATGACTTATCCCGATGCTGAGAACTATGTATGCGCACAATGCGGGCATGAATGGCCCATAGCCTCGGTAGCCGATGAGGATGAAGGTGGTTTGATCGTCAAAGATGCCAATGGGAACTTATTGGCTGATGGTGACACCGTTACCCTCATTAAAGACCTCAAGGTGAAGGGCTCCTCCACCACCTTAAAGGTAGGAACCAAGATAAAGGGAATTCGCTTAGTTTCGGGCGATCATGAGGTTGACTGTAAAACAGAGGCTGGCAATATGCTGCTCAAGGCCTGCTTTTTAAAGAAGGCTTAAATTCATAGGGCCCAAATACTCAGGCCCTATGCGTATTTCCTAGTCGCTTACCTTTTTCAGAAGCGCGTAAAGCTGATCTTTTAGTAGCAGCTTTTCTTTCTTTAAAGTTTCAATTTCTTCGGGAGTGCTTGGCTCAGAGTGCGCCTCCATTCTCTGAATCTTTTGGTCTAGGTTATTGTGCTTGTCGAACAAGTGAGAAAAATGGCGATCTGATGTCTTCAACTTAGTAATTAATTCGCGATATTCAGGGAACATAGATTCTCTTTAGGTCAAGGTTAAGGATAACTACACCGTTCCAGTGTATCAAGATGGCAATGAATTTCAAGAAGAGCTCACTAAAAAGCCAATCGACCTTGAAATTAAGAGGTAAAACCCCATATATGAATTAGCAAAAGTGACTAAAAACTAAAGTAATATTCATAAGTGCATTACGCACATTAACTACCAAAACGAAGGGTAATAGACCATGGCTACAAAGAAGTCACCAGCAAAAAAGAAAGTAGCTACTAAGGTGGTAAAAAAAGCCCCTGCAAAGAAAGCCGTTCAGAAAGTAGTCGCTAAAAAATTAGTGGCTAAAAAGGCTGCTAAAAAGGTAGTAAAAAAACCGGCAGTTAAAAAGGTTGCAGCAAAGAAACCAGTCGCTAAGAAGCTTGCGACGAAAAAGCCAGCAGCCAAGAAAGTAGTAAAGAAAGTGGCAGCCAAAAAACCGGTTGCTAAGAAGGCAGTTAAAAAATCACCTAAGGCTGCTTCAGCAAAAGCCTTAAAGATTGATCAATATGGTCTTGAGCAAGACGATGAGTTTTATGGTCTGTATTTCGCAAAATCCACTAAAAAGGGTTTGGTTGAAGTAAAACCATGCACTTTCTCTTTGATGTATTGGTGGAAAGGTTTACTTGGCTATCCAGACATGATCGAGATTTCAAAAGATAGCAATACTGCAATGCTGCAGTTTGAATCTACTTTTGGTGGTGGCGACTCTGGTGAAACCGAATTAACGGAAAAAGACGTCTTTGATGTGGACCACATTATTGAAGTGGATGAGGAAGAAATGCTGATCTCCCTCTACTCCTACGTTCCCATTCCAGTTCCTGAGAAATTGATTGGTGCATTAGGCTTGGCGATTCTGAATATCAATCCAGAAACCCGCTATGGCAATCTAGAAATTTGCTCTACGGATAATGAAGAAGGTCAAAATGAACACTTCCTACGTTACCGTGTGGCGACCTATTTGCGCGGAATCAAATCGGGCAAAGTAGAGGCGATTGAAAGCATGATTACTAATGGATCTGAGTTTTTTGGCTTAGCCATTGATGCCATGTGTGTCAATCAATCCATCAAGAAGTGGTTGCTTAGTTAATTTATCTGCAAAGATAAATGTAGGTCATAGGAAAGCGATCGTTCACTGTTTTGCGAGACTCAAGAACAGTAGCGGTACGCTTTCCTAATTTTTTACATTCCTGCTCTGCCGCTGCTTGGGCCTCAGTATCCTTGGCGGATTTAGGTGCGTGCACTCCCACTGTGCCATCGGATTGACGATACACCCCAAATTCACTTTCAGGCGTTGAGCAGGCGAGTAGTAGCATGGCAGCACTTGATATCAAAATACGGCGAATGATGTTCATCAGCGCTTAATCCCATATTTTCAAAAGAATGTACCTATTCTAGCTATCTTATTTATATCCGACACGATCAAGCAATCTCTGGGCGGCAATCTGGTTTCTGCCAATCGCAGCTACTGAGATATTTTCAGCTTTAAATGTGCCCAACATTTTGAGCCCCTCATTCTCAATCCTGACCGACTTCACTACCGGCCACTCATTATTTCCGTTGGCAAAATACTCTTGAGCAGGATCGCTAGCCAAGTACTCCAAAAATTGAACTGCTGCTTGCGGGTGAGGAGCATTTTTTGCAATGCCACCGCCAGCGATATTAATATGGGTGCCTGATGATTGCTGGTTAGGCCAGACAAAGCCAATTTTTGCAGCTATTGCCTGATCTTCTGGTTTGGTTGACCGCAATAATCTCACCAAGTAATATGAGTTCGTTAATGCCACGCCGCACTCACCTGAAGCAACCGCTTTAATTTGATCAGTATCCCCGCCTCTTGGGGGTCGAGCCATATTCGTCACCATCCCTTTTGCCCATTCTTCTGTAGCCGCCTCTCCACGTCGCTCAATCATGGCGCCTATGAGAGAGAGCATGTAGGGGTGGGCACCCGACCGGGTGCAGACTTTGCCCTTGTTGATAGGCTCCGCTAGCTTCTCATAGGTATTGACATCCACAGGATTGACATTGGATTTGTTGTAAACCACCAAGCGTGCTCTGGTAGAAAATCCAAACCAGGTAGACCCCTCTGTATCCGGCTTAGATCGCAAGTTAGTAGGAATGCGACTCTCTAAATATGGGGAGTGAATGGGTTTAAAAAATCCATCAATCTGTGCACGCCATAGTCTTGCTGCATCTACCATCAAGATCACATCAGCAGGGCTTTTACTACCCTCACTCTTTAATCTTTCGGCTAAGGCATTGTCATCGGCCTCAATGCGATTAATTTTGATACCCGTTTTTTTTGTGAAATCACTGTAAAGCGCTTCATCAGTCTGGTAGTGACGTGCCGAATACAGATTGAGTTCTTTACCCTCTTTTGCCACATCGAGGGTTTGAGCAATCACAGGCGTAATAAAAAATAGGCTGCCACATAAAGTGATGGCACTAAAGCCAATAGTGATTCTAGAAATAGTCATGGTCTTATCGGTAATAAATAGGAAATTTATCTCAATTTATCACAAATAAGAATGATTATCAATTAGGTTTTAGCAATAACCCTAGAGAGCACAAAAACAGGAATCAAACCGACTAAAACAATCGTGAGGGATGGCAAAGCTAACTCAGCAAGTCGTTCATCAGCCGCCAATTGATAGGTAGCGACAGCTAAAGTATCAAAATTAAATGGGCGCAATAGCAACGTTGCCGGCAACTCCTTCATAACATCAACAAAGACAAATAAACCCGCAGTAATGAGGCTCCGCTTTAATAAAGGGACATGCACCCTCTTTAATATTTGCAGTCCATTTAAGCCCAGTAACGCTGCAGACCCATCCATAGATGGCGTAATGCGAGCTAAACCCGCCTCAACACTTTGCAAGCTAGAAGACAGAAATCGCACTAAATAAGCGTAGATCAATACCAATACGCTGACCGAGATCCACCAAGCGCATTGGAATATCTCTAAAAAGGAAAGAATTCCAATGGACAGCACTGCACCGGGCAATGCATAACCAAATCCCAGCAAGCGGTTTACCCACTGGAGACGCGGATTTAATCTAACTGAATAAGCAAAAAATACTGCTAATAAGACCGATAGTGCCGCAGTAATAAACGAAACGGATACGGAATTACTCAGCCAATCAAGATAGCGGATATCTACACTCAGCCCCTGCTGATATAAGAGCTGTAAAAGCGCGAAGGCTGGCAGCAAAAAACCAAAGAGCAAACTCAGGCCGCAGAATACAAAAGCAAGCAAGGCAAATCTCCCTTTCAATCGTTTGCTCGGTAGCTTGCTTTGCGAGCTTGATGAGTATCGCAATTGAGAGCGACTTCTTTGCTCAATAAAAAAGATTAATAGGACAATGCTCAATAAGCCTAACGCTAGCTGTACTGCAGCCAAGCGATCCCCAAAGGACAGCCAAGCCTTAAAGATCCCGGTTGCAAATGTCTGAATACCAAAGTAAGAGACGGCACCAAAATCAGCCAACACCTCCATCAGCGCTAATGCCATACCAGCAAAGATAGCCGGTCTGGCCATGGGTAATGCAAGTCTCATAAATGCTTGGGTTTCGCTATAGCCTAGGGTTTGAGCAACCTCTATTAATCGGCCACTACGTTCTAAAAAGGCAGTGCGAGTGATGAGATAAACATAAGGGAATAGACAAAAAGAAAAAGACCAAATGGCGCCAGTCATGGATCTGGGGTCTGGAAAAAACCAGAGCCCCTCTAAGCCAAAGAAAGATCGAAATCCAGTTTGAATCGGTCCAGAAAACTGCAGCAGATCAACAAATAAATAAGCCATGACATAAGTGGGAACCGCCAAAGGCAAAATCAGCGCCCACTCAAATATCTTCTTGCCAGGAAATTGGTAGTTTGCAATGATCCAGGCATTACCGACACCCAGAATAAATACCCCAAGCCCCACCCCTATGATGAGTACCAAGGTCGAGCCGATGTAAGCACCCAGTACAAATTTCCACAGATGGCTTAAGGTGCTGATAGCCACTAAATCAGCACCACTATCAACGCCTCCCTCAATACCGGTGGGCAGGAATGGTGCTACCAAGCCCAAAAGGGGTAAAAAAAGCAACAAGGCAAGCAGCGCCACCATTCGATTCATGTAATCTACATTCCGTTTAGACTCTAGCTGAACATTAAAACACCAGCCTTAATGAGAAAATTATAGGGATGAACTCTCCGCACATACTGCTTTGGATCAAGCAAGCAGAAATTAACTACCCCAAGCAAGATGGGAATGGCTTTATCAGCGCCGTCAAAGGCCTTGATTTAGATCTAGCCCAAGGTGAAATTGGCTGCTTGCTTGGCTCCTCTGGATGCGGTAAATCAACGGTCCTACGGGCGATTTGTGGATTTGAACGGCTACAGGCCGGGGAAATTCTGTTGCGTAATACTGTGGTGAGCTCACCCACCATTCATATTCCACCAAGTCAAAGACGCGTTGGCATGGTCTTTCAAGACTTTGCACTTTTTCCCCATCTCACTGTTTTAGAAAATGTGGCTTTCGGCTTACAAAATCTACCCTCCAAGCAAAGAACAACCCTTGCATTAGAGTGGTTAAGCAGGGTGACACTCTCTGATAAGGCCAATGCCTATCCTCATGAATTAAGTGGTGGCCAGCAACAGCGAGTTGCATTAGCAAGGGCAATGGCACCCGAGCCAGATCTCATCTTGCTAGATGAGCCCTTCTCTAGTTTGGATATTGATCTTAGAGAACGTCTTGCTAGTGAAATGCGTGACATTCTCAAAAATAATCACATCACAGCACTTCTGGTAACCCATGATCAATTTGAAGCCTTTGCTATTGCAGACAAAGTGGGTGTCATGGCCGAAGGCAAGATTATCCAATGGGACCTTCCTTACGATCTCTATCACAAACCGATTAATCCTTATGTTGCTGACTTTATTGGCCGTGGTGTTTTTGTTAAGGGCACCATCCTAGAGGGTGGCAAGGTCAGTATCGAACTGGGGGATTTAGCATTAGGAAAAGATCACGCCCATGAAGTAGGAAAGCAGATCAATGTATTGCTACGTGCCGATGATATTTCTCATGATGATGACAGCCCCATGCAAGCAGAGGTCCTCAGAAAAGTATTTAGAGGAGCTGATTTTCTTTACACGCTTAAATTAGCCTCTGGTACCGAAATATTTGCTTTTGTACCAAGCCATCATGATCATGCCATCGGCGAAAAGATTGGCATCCACTTAGTAGCGGATCACGTGGTTACGTTTAGCGACTAAATGTGCAGACGAGCAGAGACCCTGCTTTTGGTTTTGATTCATATTTTTTGATTGGTAGTGCTTGCTTTTGAAAGCTGCCGTTTGTGCCGGCCCCACTACGAAAGAGATGTTCTGTAAAGAGCGTACTAACAGCCTCCACATCTGCGGTAAAACTTATCGTTGGTACGCTCTTTAATGCTGGGGGCGAACCCTCAGCGAGTTATCACTATAAATGACAAAGTATGAAAAGTCAAGGGTTTTCCCTAGGTATTAGCAAATAAATTTCCCTGGCCTTGATCGGTGATATTCAGCACATACAATAAGCGCATGCTTACACAAATCACCAATCTATTACTTCAAGTTTTTGTCAGCGTTATTGCTGGTGCCTGTCTCTTGCGTTGCTACTTACAATGGCTTGCTTTTAATCTCGGCTCAGGACAAAGTAAAACGATTGGTGCTTATTTACTTCCGCTAACCAATTGGATTGTTCTGCCTTTTCGCAAAATTATTCCGAGTGTGGGACGATTTGATACTGCTAGTTTTATTGCTGCCTACCTCATCATTCTAGGAAAAGTTTTTGTTTTATCTTTCCTGGTAGGAGCGCCGATAGAAGTGGCATCTCTTGTTATCTACGCATTGTTTGATCTGGTAGATCTTGCAGTCTCAGGATTGGTTGGCCTTGTGTTTGCAAGCGTGATTCTTTCTTGGATCAGTGCAGGCTCTCAAATTCAGTACTTGGTATCCCTACTTATTGAGCCACTACTAGCGCCTATTCGTAGAGTGATACCTAATATGGGTGCACTCGATCTATCACCCTTAGTTTTATTACTGGGTCTGCAGATACTTCAGATTGTTTTGGCTAATCTAAGATAGATTGAGTATTGGCGGAGAGGGAGGGATTCGAACCCTCGGTAGGTTTGACCCTACGCCTGATTTCGAGTCAGGTACATTCGACCACTCTGCCACCTCTCCGAACCGAAGGGCAATTATAGCTTTGGCTTGCTAATGAGCTTATTTAAGCAATTGGCTTGAGTGTGTCTAAGCCACCCAAATATGGTTGCAAGGCCTTGGGTATAGAGATACTGCCATCAACTTGCTGGCGGTTCTCTATGAGGGCTACAAGGGCTCTTCCTACTGCCAATCCAGAACCATTTAAGGTGTGAACTAACTCAGGTTTACCTTGCCCCGCTTTAAATCTAGCTTGCATCCGTCTAGCTTGAAAGTCCCCCATGCTAGAGCAGGAGCTGATCTCACGATAGGCTTTTTGGGAAGGCACCCACACTTCTAAGTCATAAGTCTTAGTACTGCCAAAACCCATATCACCCGTGCAGAGCAATACCTTTCTGTATGGCAGCTCAAGTAACTCCAGAATCTTTTCTGCATGGCCTGTGAGATCTTCTAATGCTTGCATCGAGTCTTCTGGCTTCGTAATTTGCACTAACTCTACTTTGTCAAACTGATGTTGACGAATCATGCCGCGCACATCGCGCCCATAACTGCCAGCCTCGGAACGAAAGCATGGTGTATGCGCCACAAATTTCATGGGTAGATTATCTGCATTGACAATCTCATCGCGTACTAAATTAGTTACCGGTACTTCAGCTGTCGGAATAAGGTAGAAGTTTTCAATACGCCCTTCACCATCTGCATTAGGCTCTTTTAATTCTCCACCCATTTGACGAGGCACCTTAAACAGGTCTTCCTCAAACTTGGGCAATTGGCCGGTGCCACGCATCGATGCCGCATTGACCATGTAAGGCGTATAGATCTCTTGATAGTCGTGTTGCGTTGTATGGGTATCGAGCATGAACTGCGCAAGCGCACGGTGTAATCTAGCAATGGGTCCCTTGAGAACGACAAAACGCGAGCCACTAATCTTGGCGGCAACTTCAAAATCCAAACCGAGTGGGCCACCTAAATCCACATGATCTTTAATCTCAAAATCAAAGATAGGCTCATCACCCCAACGCTTCACTTCCTTATTATCATTTTCATCCTTGCCAACGGGAACAGATTCGTCAGGCAGATTGGGAATCCCCATTAAGAAATCTGCAATTTCTGCCTGCAAAATAGCTAAGCGTGCAGCGCCAGATTCCATATCGACGTTGATCTGAGTGGCTTGTGCCATCTCAGTAGAAGCATCCTCGCCTTTACCTTTTTTTATACCAATAGCTTTTGCCAATTGATTACGCTTGGCTTGTAATTCTTCGGTGTGAGTTTGTAAAGATTTACGCTCAGCTTCTAGAGTATTGAATTTCTCAACATCCAGAATAAATTTGCGAGTAGCTAAGCGCGCCTGAACTGCGGCGATATCTTTGCGGAGTAATTGCGGATCAATCATATATTGCTCTGTTTATATATACGGTTATTGATACTAGTTTAAGCGCAAGACTTCAGCTCCAGTAGGCGGAGTAAAGATAAATCGGTTAGCAGGTAGATTTACGTTTAGCTGGATCTTATCTAGCGTAACCAGAACGACACTTCCCAGGCCGTCAATTAACTCTAAGGCTTTTGGCAAGCCATTGGCCATGCCTACAGAAATTTTGGTGTAAGGCAGATCATTACTGTTTTTCGCTTTAGGATCTTTCTTGGGGACGAGAGCTACCCATTTCATACCCAGACGATCTTCGCCTTCAATTAAATCAAAATGCTGATCTAAAGCAGTTTCACCGAATAAAATCGCTGCGGGAGTAGAGGTCAAGGCTTGTCCTGCAGGCCTAAAGGTCGCCTGATTGAGATCCTTGTCCCAGAGAATGAGTTGCTTGCCATCGGCAATCAACTTTTGCTCATACGGTTTTTGGGTCTCCCAAATAAATCGACCCGGGCGTTGAAACACAAATCGACCTTGAGTTTGGCGAACAACTTTGAGACCTTTATCCTGTGGCTCATTGGGTTTTGGTGCCCGCAATTGTTGTTGAACAAAGTCTCCTTCAGCAGTTTTGGAATTACGCACAAACTGACGTAATTGTTCTGCGCCACTATCGGCATCTGCAGCAATGACGGAGTTTGCAGAAAAAAGAATGGCAACGCTAATCAGGATTACAGAAAAGAATCTATGCAAAATGAGACTTACTCCGATGAGCGATGCAGAATTTCGCGATTGCCGCCGTTACCCATCTTGGATACAAGCCCTGCTTTTTCCATATCTTCAAGTAAGCGCGCTGCACGGTTGTAACCAATGCGCAAATGTCTTTGTACCAATGAAATCGATGGACGTTTATTTTCCAGAACGATGGCGACCGCTTGATCATATAAAGGATCAGATTCGCCGCCACCATCCCCAGTTAACGCATCCATATTGGATTCATCTGCACCTTCAAGAACGCCATCGATGTAATTGGCTTCGCCCTTCTCTTTGAGCCATTCCACCACGCGATGTACTTCATCGTCCGATACGAAAGCGCCATGGACGCGAACTGGCAAGCCAGTACCTGGAGCCATATAGAGCATATCGCCCATACCGAGCAGCGCTTCAGCACCCTGTTGATCTAAGATCGTGCGGCTATCAATTTTGCTACTCACTTGGAAAGAAATACGAGTCGGTACATTAGCTTTAATCAAGCCGGTAATGACATCCACGCTAGGACGCTGCGTTGCCAATACCAAATGAATGCCAGCAGCGCGAGCCTTTTGCGCAATACGGGCAATCAACTCTTCAATCTTCTTACCAGAGACCATCATTAAGTCTGCCAACTCATCGATCACAATGACGATGACTGGCGCTTTGTAAATTGGTTCTGGATCATCTGGCGTCAAGCTAAATGGATTGGTTAACTTCTCACCTTTTTCTTCGGCTTCCAGAATTTTCTTATTAAAGCCAGCTAAGTTACGTACACCAAACTTACTCATCAGCTTGTAACGGCGCTCCATCTCGTTAACAGCCCAATTGAGCGCGTTATACGCCTGCTTCATATCAGTTACTACTGGGCAAAGCAAATGTGGAATCTTGTCGTACATCGCCATCTCTAACATTTTTGGATCAATCATGATGAGGCGTACCTCATCTGGTTTAGCCTTAAAGAGAATGGACAAAATCATGGCATTGATACCAACTGACTTACCGGCACCTGTAGTACCCGCTACTAAGCAGTGCGGCATCTTCGCTAAGTCGGCAACCATGGGGCTACCAGAAATATCCTTACCTAAAGCCAGCGTCAATAGTGAATGGTTATCGTTATAGATCTGCGAAGTCAATATCTCAGATAGATAGACCGACTGGCGTGTTGGGTTTGGTAACTCCAAAGCCATGCACGTTTTGCCAGGAATGGTTTCCACCACACGCATACTGACTACGCCGAGTGAGCGTGCCAAGTCACGTGAGAGATTGACAATTTGACTGCCCTTAACGCCTACTGCCGGATCTATCTCATAGCGTGTGACGACTGGGCCAGGGTAGGCGGCAATCACTTTGACTTCAACATTAAACTCAGCTAACTTGCGCTCAATTAAGCGGGAGGTAAATTCCAATACATCTGCGGAGATCGTTTCTTTGGCTTCCGGTACAGCATCTAGCAATGCTAAAGGCGGCAACTCTGAATCAGGAATATCTACAAATAAGGGTTGCTGCTTTTCACGCTCTACACGAGCACTCTTAGGAATAACGACTGGAGTGCGAACGATTTGCACGGGGGTAGCAATTTCTACACGGCCGCGGAACTCTTCAACAAACTCCTCACGCTCCTCGGCAGCTGCTTCACCTAACTTGCGATCAGCCTCACTGTCTCGACGCTCGCGCAGGCGATAAAAGGCTAGCTCCAGGGAACGTCCGACCTTTTCTGCGATATCCAACCAAGAAAAATGAAGAAATAAGGAAAGGCCGGCACAAAAGCCAAACAACAACACGATGGTCGAGCCTGTAAAACCTAAGGACATCTGGAGGGGATCACCAATCAGCTCCCCCAAAATGCCTCCAGGTGGCCTAGGAAGCTCCCAGCCCAGCGAATGCAGGCGAATAGACTCAAGACCCATACTACTAATTAAGGTCAATCCAAAGCCCAACCAGCGCATTAGTAGCGAGTCCGGCTTAGCCTCTGGGTCAACTGGTAAAGGAATACTCCACAGCTCGCGCCAACCATTTAAGACCCTACGGCCAAACAAGACCACCCACCAAAAAGCGGAAATACCAAAAACATAGAGTAATAAGTCGGCTGTATACGCCCCAAAACGGCCACCCAGGTTCTTGGGAGCCTCAAAACTGGCATGGGACCAAGCAGGATCCGCCTTGGAATAGGTAATCAAAATGGCAAATAAGCCGAGGCACAGCCCACAGGAAATGAACCAGCGCGCCTCTAGGAGCAGGCGGGGCATCCGCCCCTGCCCGTCATTTTCAGGAAGCTTGGGGCTTATAGGGGTATTAGACTTCGGGTATGCAGTTCTAGCCATGTTCTTCCGATTGTAAACAAGCAAATCTATAATTAGTGGATGACGACAAATACCCCAAAACACTCCAAAGTTCTGATCCTCGGATCCGGCCCTG
The DNA here is from genome assembly GCA_903827075.1 of uncultured beta proteobacterium. GTDB lineage: Bacteria > Pseudomonadota > Gammaproteobacteria > Burkholderiales > Burkholderiaceae > Polynucleobacter. The sequence continues at coordinate 18,947 of CAIKGX010000064.1, forward strand.
CTGGCTATACGGCAGCCGTCTATGCGGCGCGCGCCAATTTACAACCCACCCTAATCACTGGAATCGCCCAAGGTGGCCAATTAATGACCACCACCGATGTAGAAAACTGGCCTGCAGACCCTGATGGTGTTCAAGGCCCAGAATTGATGGATCGTTTTTTAAAGCACGCCGAACGTTTTAATACAGAAATCATTTTTGACCATATTCATACCGCCGCTCTGACAGAAAAGCCGATTCGCCTGGTTGGCGATTCTGGCACCTATACCTGCGACTCTTTAATTATTTCTACTGGGGCTTCAGCGCAATACATCGGCTTACCTAGCGAAGAAGAATTCATGGGGCGCGGCGTTTCTGGTTGCGCTACTTGTGATGGCTTCTTCTATCGCAATCAAGATGTGTGTGTAGTCGGTGGCGGTAACACTGCTGTTGAAGAAGCACTGTACCTTACTGGTATCGCTAAGAAAGTTACCGTGATTCATCGTCGCGATAAATTCCGTGCAGAACCAATTCTCAATGATCGCCTCATGGCTAAAGTAGCCGAAGGAAAAGTAGAGCTCAAACTCAATGCCACTGTAGATGAAGTGCTTGGCGATGAAAAGGGTGTCACTGGTGTGCGCATTAAGAAAGCAGATGGCAGCACTGAAGATATTGCCGTGACTGGCGCCTTCATCGCCATTGGTCATAAACCGAATACTGAGTTGTTTATTGGTCAGATTGATATGAACAATGGCTACATCAAGACGCACTCCGGTTTAGAGGGGAACGCAACAGCAACCAATATCCCTGGGGTGTTTGCAGCTGGAGATGTACAAGACCATATCTATCGCCAAGCCATTACCAGTGCTGGCACAGGCTGTATGGCTGCATTAGATGCGCAGCGTTATTTGGAGACGCTTTCTTAAAACCAATAGCAAATTCTTTTGCTTGTAGTTTGAAGATAAAAAAACGCCTAGCATTGCTAGGCGTTTTAACTGTAGCTAAACCGAGTTAACTGATTAAACACTTAACGCAAGAAGCGCAATCTCAGGAGCCCGATCCAAAATCTTCAACAATGCCTTTGCCGCTCCAGTAGGGCAGCGCTTTCCTTGCTCCCAATTACGGATAGTTTCTAAAGAAACCTCGATTCGATTAGAAAACTCTTGTTGAGTTAAGCCAATCCGCTCGCGTACTCTTTTAGTATATTGGGCTGCATCTTGCATTGCATCAGCATCATCATGCTGTTGATGCAATTTAATCAAACGCTCAGAAGTAGCATCCAACAATTTCTTATTTACAAATCCCTTAGGAAAGGTATTTGGATTATTTAGATCGACGCTGACTCGAATAATTTTCTTCATAACGTTTGACCTCTCTTTGATTTGCTCTTCTAGCAGAAATAATTCTGACAGCTAAAGACCTTCTTGTGTAGACCACAACAAAAATCTTGCCATCAATTTTTCCCAAAACTCGAAAGCGCTCTTCTCCATAATCCCATCGATGATCCGCTTCAATTAATACTGTGGGATCTGAAAATACTGCTATCACATATGCAAAATCGAAATTTCGAGAAATCCGGCATGAGTTACTTTTAGCCAAATCCCATTCAAAATCCATTAACGCAATGGTAGTTCATTGGACTACTAAAGTCAAGCGCTTGATTCAATAAAAAACGCCTAGCAATGCTAGGCGTTTTACTTTGTAACTACCCCGTTACTACTCTTACGGAGTTTTTTCAGGGTATTACTCTAAAGACACTGAGTTCATTATCTTGCCATAGGTAACAAAGGCACGATCAGCAAAGCCACGATATTGATAATCTTAATCAATGGGTTCACAGCAGGGCCCGCAGTATCTTTGTAGGGATCGCCTACGGTGTCGCCTGTAACTGCCGCTTTGTGCGCTTCGGA
>CAIKGX010000065.1 GCA_903827075.1 uncultured beta proteobacterium
GCCGCCGAAAAATCCGGTCATATTGAAGTCATGGAAAAAACCTTGCGCACTATCTTGCGCACTAATCCAAACGATGCCAATACATTAAACGCATTGGGATACTCATTGGCTGATCGTAATAAAAATCTACCAGAGGCATTTAAGCTTATTACCAAAGCTCACCAGCTTTCACCAAAAGATGGTTTTATTCTGGATAGCTTAGGCTGGGTCAATTACCGAATGGGCAACAATGCTTTAGCACTGGAACAATTACAGCGGGCCTACAACATCAAGCCTGAAGCAGATATTGCCGCACACATTGGAGAAGTCCTTTGGGTCATGAATCGCCCATTAGAGGCGGAGGAAATGTGGCGTCAGGGGCAAAAGCTAGATGCGAATAATCCGACTCTAAAAGAAACTTTGAAGCGCTTGAAACCGGATTGGTCACTTGCTGATCAATCCCCCAAAGGCTTATGGGATGGGCGTTTCGCAGTGAAGGTCATCGGCATTACCGAAGGTAAAAATCAAGGTGGCTCTGGCGGATTTACGCTAACCCAAGATTCTTTTACAGATGTTCTAGAGATTCGCAATCCAGTTGGTGGATCGATTGCCAAAATTACAATCAGGCCTGGAGAGGCCTCTCTGGAGCGTGACGGGCAAGTAGTGACTGCAGTAGATGCGGATACCTTAATTCAAAATGCATTAGGCCTGCCTTTACCTGCACGCGGACTTTCAGATTGGTTAAGGGGCCAAACACGCCCAGGCAGTAATGCGAGTGTAGAAAGAAATACCAAGGGGCAAGTAAGTAAAATTGTTCAAGATGGTTGGACCCTGAGCTATAACTGGGGTGACTCTAGCCACCTAGAAAAACTCTCAATGACTCGTAGCTCTAATATCGGGTCGATTGATATTCGTTTGGTTTTTGATAATCCGAATGAGTGATGCAAGCAATTTTCTAGAGCTACGCTCTCCAGCTAAACTCAATCTTTTCCTGCATATTGTGGGGCGTCGTGCAGATGGCTACCACTTGCTGCAATCTGCGTTTCAACTGATTGATTGGTGCGATATTGTTGGCCTCAAGCTCATTCCTGAAAATGAAATTCGACGGGTTGATCCTATTCCAGACCTTCCCCCAGAGCAAGATTTAGTCGTTCGCGCCGCCCAACTGTTAAAAGATTTTTGTAGCATGAGTGGCGGAGTAGAAATTACCCTTAAGAAATCGATTCCGATGGGAGCCGGTTTAGGCGGAGGATCCTCGGATGCTGCCACCACATTGATCGGCCTTAATTATCTTTGGAAGCTCAATCTAGATATCCACACCCTAAGCGAGCTAGGCTTGAAACTTGGTGCAGATGTGCCTTTTTTCATCTTTGGAAAAAATGCATTTGTTGAGGGCATTGGGGAGCAGATGCGGGAACTTACCCTGAAATCACAGACCTTTTTGGTGATTTTCCCCAATCAGGCTATTGCTACGTCTCGAATTTTTCAAGACCCAGAATTGACCCGAGATCACGCTCCGATTACAATAGATGGCTTTCTTGCATCACCACTGTTAAATCAGTCTAATGACTGTCAAGCAGTTGCGGTGCGGATATGCCCTGAAGTGAAGCAAGCATTAGATTGGATTAGACGAGTATTGCCAGATTCGGCCCCTTGTATGTCCGGCTCTGGAAGTAGCGTATTTACCGCCTTAGACCCTAAAGCGGATACTGAAAAACTAGAAAATCTTTTGCAAAATCTTCCAAAGGGATGGGTAGGTCGGATTGTTCGGGGTCTAAATAGGAATCCCGCTTACAATTTGATTTCTTCAGAATAAGCTGTAGGGGAATCGCCAAGCTGGTTAAGGCACTGGATTTTGATTCCAGCATGCGAAGGTTCGAATCCTTCTTCCCCTGCCAAATACTGTAGATACGACTAAAAGACATCCATTCGACACCTACCAAAATTCCAAAATCGCCTATGTCCGCCCCTATGAACGCTGAACCGCTAACCCTATTTACTGGCAATGCAAATCCCGTTTTGGCTCAGGCTGTTGCCAAAGAACTCAATCTCTGCATGGGAAAAGCCTTTGTTGGCCGCTTCTCAGACGGCGAGATTCAGGTAGAAATTCAAGAAAATGTTCGCGGTAAGAATGTGGTTGTCATTCAATCAACGTGCGCTCCGACTAACGATAGTTTGATGGAGCTCATGATCATGATTGATGCTCTCAAACGAGCATCAGCAAGCCGTATAACCGCAGTGATCCCTTACTTCGGATATGCCAGACAAGATCGTCGCCCCCGCTCAGCACGGGTGGCTATCTCGGCTCGAATAGTGGCAAACATGCTGCAATCCGTTGCTGGTATCGAACGTGTTTTGACCATGGATCTCCATGCGGACCAAATTCAGGGATTTTTTGATATCCCCGTAGACAATATCTACGCCTCTCCAGTGTTGCTGGATGATCTGCAGGCTCAGAAAACCCAAAAAGACCTGATTATTGTTTCCCCAGATATTGGTGGCGTAGTACGCGCCCGTGCGATGGCCAAACAATTAGGCACAGATTTAGCGATTATTGATAAACGGCGCCCCAAAGCCAATGTGTCAGAGGTAATGCACCTCATTGGTGAAGTAGAAGGCCGCCATTGCGTCATCATGGATGACATCATTGATACCGGCGGAACGCTTTGTAAAGCTGCTGAAGCCCTTAAAGAGCGTGGTGCCAAAGGTGTTACTGCCTACTGTACCCACGCGGTTCTCTCTGGCGGAGCAGTTGCTCGTATTGCTGCTTCACAATTAGATGAGCTGGTGGTTACCGACACCATTCCATTAACTCCAGAAGCGATCAAAGTGGCTAAAATTCGCCAATTGAGCGTTGCCCCCATCTTGGCTGAAACCCTTTCCCGCATTAGTAAGGGCGATTCGGTCATGTCTATGTTCGCCGAATAAGCCAAAAATCACGGTTTCACCCCTGTTTTTGGCATTTTTGCGGCTTTTATAGGCAAAAACCTCTCATCCCACGATATAATCAAAGGCTTTTCTGTTTGGTCGCGAACGGAAATTAACCTTTATTTTGGGAATTGAATATGAAAGTAGTAGCCTTTGAAAGAAGCGTACAGGGAACGGGTGCGAGCCGCCGTCTGCGCAACTCCGGTAAAACTCCGGGCATTATCTACGGTGGTAAAGACACTGCTGTAGCGATTGAGTTGGATCACAACGCACTGTTTCATGCTCTCCGCAAGGAAGCATTCCACTCATCCATCCTCGATCTCGAAATCGGCGGCAAAGAACAAAAAGTTCTATTGCGCGATTACCAGATGCATCCATTTAAGCCTTTGGTCTTGCATATCGACTTCCAGCGCGTTTCCGCTACTGAGAAAGTTCATATGCGCGTTCCATTGCACTTCACCAATGCTGAATCTTCAGCTGCAGTGAAATTGCAAGGTGCGGTAGTAAGCCACATCGCTACAGAATTGGAAGTTTCTTGCTTGCCAGCAGATCTGCCAGAATTCATAGAAGTGAACTTGGCAGCCATCGAAGTTGGTCATGGTATTCATGCTAAAGATGTCACATTGCCAAAAGGTGTTACTTTGGTATTGCACATTGAGCAAGAAAACCCAGTATTGGCTAATGCACGTATCCCAGCAGTTAAATCTGCCGATACAGAAGCTGCTCCTGCAGCTGCTGCGGCTCCTGCTGCTGAAGTTGCAAAAGATAAAGCTTAATTATTTAAGTAATATCTTTGCGAGAGAGAAGGCCCGCTTTTTAGCGGGTTTTCTTTTTTTCAGAAATACTTTTATTCTTAAGCCCTAAATGACTAAATTAATTGTTGGCCTAGGCAATCCAGGCGAAGAACACCAAGAAGATCGACATAATGCCGGCTTCTGGTTTGTGGACGTCCTCGCAAAACAACTAGGTACTCGGTTTGAATCCGAGAAACGCTTTAGCGGCAAAGTAGCTAAATCCAAATGGGAAGGTGAAGACCTGTTCTTGCTTAAACCCAATACGTATATGAATCTAAGTGGCCAAGCCGTTGGCGCTCTCTGTCGCTTTCATAAGATCTTGCCCAAAGACATCCTCGTAGTACAGGATGAATTGGATTTAAAGCCAGGCACAGCTCGTATCAAGCTAGGTGGCGGGACAGGTGGTCACAATGGCTTAAAAGACATTCAAGCCCATCTGGGCACCCCAGACTATTGGCGATTGCGCCTTGGGATTGGCCACCCGCGCGACCTTGCTGGTGATGGACGCATCATGGATGTTGCCGACTATGTTTTAAGAAGGCCTTTACAGCTAGAGCAAAAGCAGATTGATGCCAGTATTGATAATGGTCTACAGATCTTATCTTTATTTTTAAAAGGCGATAGTCAAGCAGCCATGCTAGAACTGCACTCCAAAGTCAATTGATACCCACAAAGCTATTTAGTGGTTTCAGTTTTCAGAGCAGTGGTTAAGAGGTGGTATTTCGCCATTAGCTGCATTTGGTTTTCCGCAAACTCCGGATTCAGGGGGATGCAGTCGACTGGGCACACCTGACGACATTGCGGAGCATCAAAATGCCCAACGCATTCTGTACATTTATTGGGATTGATTTCGTAAATTTCCAGACCCATATAAATAGCATCATTTGGGCATTCGGGCTCACACACATCACAGTTGATGCACTCGTCCGTGATCATTAAGGCCATAAAACGCTAGGCCTACTCTTTACTCTGTTTTATATCAGCAGTCTTTTTTACCAACCATTTTTCTACTGATGGGAAAACAAACTTACTGACATCCCCACCCATTGAAGCAATCTCCCGCACAAAAGTACCCGAGATAAATTGATATTGGTCGGATGGCGTCAAGAATAGAGTTTCGACATCAGGCAATAGGTAGCGATTCATTCCAGCCATTTGGAACTCATACTCAAAATCAGATACTGCCCGCAAGCCGCGAACAATCACGCGAGCATTATGCTCACGAGCAAAGTCTTTTAAGAGACCGGAGAAGCCTACGATTTTGACGTTGGAATAGTGGCCAAGTACTTCTTGCGCAATTTCAATGCGCTCTTGCAAAGTAAAGAATGGTTGCTTGCTACGACTATCCGCCACCCCAACGATCAACTCACCAAAAATGCTGGAAGCTCGGCGAACCAAATCCTCATGACCACGGGTAAATGGATCAAATGTTCCTGGGTATACAGCTACAGTCATAACTCTCCTAAGGCTTTATCAGCTACAGGCAAGAGTTTAGTCCCTTCTAGAGCGAAATAGACAAGCTTTTACCTGACCAGCCTCTAAGTATTTTCCACAATACCATTCAGGTAACAGGGCCTCAACCTCCTCGCGAGAACGACTGGCAGGAAATTCCACATAAATCCCTCCGCCGGCACTGTCATCACAGATACGGCCAGCCTGGTTTACCGCCTGCTCGAATAAAACTTCCTCCTGAAAGGGGGGGTCGATAAATATCAAATTGCTGGATCGGTCGGCCTGATGCTTTAAAAACTCCAAACTATCTTTATGCAAAATATGAACGGCCCCAGGAGCGGGTGAAGTTTGCAAGGAAACAAAATTGGCCAGAAGGTTTGCATAGGCTTTTTTATCTTTTTCTAACAAGGTAACGGACTGTGCATGGCGCGAAGCTGCCTCAAACCCTAAAGCACCAGTACCAGCAAATAAATCCAAACAATCCAAGCCGACTAAATCCTGTCCAAGCCAATTAAATAGCGTCTCCCGAATACGATCCGTACTGGGACGTAAGCCCGGCAAGTCGATCACTGTAAGCAAACGACTGCGCCACACGCCTCCAATAATTCGTACCTTTTTCGGTGGCTCTGATTTAGATGGGTTTAAAGGCTTACTTATTTTTTGCTCCCAAGATCACAATCTTCATGCGATCCATCGCAAGATACTTCTGAAACGCAGCGCTCACCTGATCCAGAGTCACCGCCTCTACTTTCAAAGTCCAAGTTTCCATCGTATCAAGGGGTAAACCATTCCAGGCAATTGAAGAAACGTTATCGAGTAATTTTCGGTTGTTATCAATTCTTAAAGGGTAGCCATTGATGAGATTTGATTTGGCAGCTGCAAGCTCGGATTGTGTAGCTCCCTTAGCAATAAAATTTTCAATGGTAGAACTCATCACTTCCAAGGCCAAAGTGGCTTGATCATTTTTTGTTTGCAGTCCCGCCTGAAATATTCCCACATCTTTACCAGGCGCAAAATAACTAAATACGCTATAGGCAAGCCCACGCTTCTCACGTACCTCTGACATCAAACGCGATACAAACCCGCCCCCGCCCAAAATGTAATTGCCCACCAGGAGAGGAAAATAATCAGGATTACTGCGAGTGACTGCAGTCATCCCCATCGCAATATGCGCCTGTTGAGAATCAAATGGGATATTGATTTCACGTTGACTTAAGGGCTCTATTGGAGAACGCTGCAGCTCTGGGAGTTTTGCAATCTCAGGGCCAGACTCAGGAATCTTTTGCAATAAGGTGCGAATAATTTCTGTCGCCTCTGCCCGACTAACATCACCAACAATGCTGATGATCATTCGATCGCCGCGATAAAACTGTTTATGGAATTGCTGTAAATCCGAAACACTCACATTGGCTACTGATTGCACTGAAGGGGAAAATGCTAAGGGGTAATTTCCATAGACTGTTTTTCTAAAGTTACGCTCCAATACAGACTCTGGCTTAGTTTCCGCCTCTAATAAGCCTGTGGTCATTCTTTGTTTTTCTCGCACCAAGATCTTGGCGTCATACATTGGGGCACTTAACATCGATGATGCCAATTGCACTGCACGCTCACGCAAATCTTTTCTACTCAAACTACGAATCCGCATCGTTGCGCGCTCACCGCTCACTGAGAATCCAATATTGGCACCTAGGTCTGCAATCTCATCGGCAATTTGCGCCTCACTCAATACCGCTTTATCTGATCGAGCTCCATAATGCATGAGCCCAGCTGTCATAGTTGCCAGCCCACTTTTGGCGCTGGGATCATAACGATCACCTGCATCGATACTCACTTCAATATCAACCATCGGTAAAGTCTTGGTCTGTACTAAATAAGCCTGAGCGCCCTTGAAAGAGTCTAACTTTTCAATAGGCAAGATGGCATAGGCTGAGCCCATTGCGCCAAGCCCCAGAATATTAATGAGCAAGAGTGCTTTTAGGATTTTCATCATTTGCCCCCTTTATTCTCAACGCTTGGAGTCTTGCGTGTCTGAGGATCCAACACGCCTATAGTCAGACCTTCATCTACTAGGTATTTTTTTACCACTGCCTGTACTTGGGCGGGAGTGATGGCTTGCATCTTTTCCAGCATTAAATCAATCTCTCGCCAGGAAAAGCCTGCCATTTCAGTAGTGCCAATTTCCATCGCCTGACCAAAGATTGAATCCCGCTTATAAATTTGGTCCGACAAAATGCGTACTTTGATGCGCTTTAGCTCAGAATCTAAAATACCATTCTGAGCTATCTCTTTTAAAGCTTTGCGAATACTAGATTGCGCCTGGTCTACTGTTTTACCTTTAGCCATGCTCGACTGAATTAAAAATAATTCAGGTCCGCGAGAAATCATGTCATAGCCAACACCGACATCATTTACCACTCTCTCCTGCTTAACCATTACCCGATTTAAGCGCGCATTGTCGTAACCATCCAATACCCCAGCCAAAAGCTCTAATGCGTAAGGCTCATCATCATCTAATTTTCCAGGCAATAGTTTGGGGACTTTCCATGCCATTGCTAATTGCGCACTATCAGCCGGCGCCTTCACTTGCACTTGCTTTATACCTCTTTGCACTGGCTCTAACTGTGGTTTACGAACAGGGAGTTCATGGGCCGATACAGCGCCATAATATTTTTCAACACTTTGAAGAACGTGCTTAGGATCCACATCACCACTGATAACGACAATTGCATTATTCGGTGCGTACCAATGGCGATACCACTCGCGTGCATCAGATGGCTTCATATTCTCTAAGTCATTCATCCAACCAATTACGGGATGACGATAAGGAGAGCTCATGAAAGCGGTTGCCATGAGGGCCTCGTTTAATAAGCTGCTAGGATTGTCTTCGGTGCGCAGGCGACGCTCTTCCATCACCACCTGAATCTCCTTTAAAAATTCCGCATCATCAAAGTTCAGGTTGGACATCCTATCAGCCTCAAGCTTGATAACCTCATCTAATTTAGATTTTTCCACCTGCTGAAAGTAGGCCGTGTAATCACGTGAAGTAAAAGCATTTTCCCGACCGCCTACTGCAGCCACCAAGCGGGAAAAATCTCCTGCTTTTACTTTGTTGGTTCCCTTAAACATCATGTGCTCAAGAACGTGGGCCACCCCAGTGCGACCATTTAGCTCATCCATCGAGCCAGCGCGATACCAAACCATATGGGCTACGGTTGGCGCTCGATGATCTTCGCGAACAATCAACTTGAGCCCATTGGACAGTTGATATTCATGAGTATCAGATGGGGTCGTGGGTGCCGCCCAAGCTATTTGGCAACACAGCATGAAAAAGAAGGAAATTCGCAGTAAAGTCGAGCGCATCTGTAAGATCACCATATCCCAAGAATTAAATTGATAAGATGCAAGGATTAAATTGTATCGATTATGTTCGGCCTACGTAAAACCCTCGGATCCCTTTTCAAATCCAATCAGACTGATGAAGCCTGGTTTGATGCCCTAGAAGAATCTCTCATCCTCAGTGATGTGGGATTACCCACGACTGAGCAACTCATCCTCAAATTACGTAAGGCTGCTAAATCAGAAAAAGCATCTAGCCCTGAGGCCTTGCAAGCATTGTTAATTGACGAGGTTGCAACTCTACTAGGTGTTTTAGAACCTAAACCCAACCCACTTTACGTTCATGACCAAAAGACCATTCCCGAAGTATGGCTAGTCATTGGCGTGAACGGTGCCGGTAAAACCACCACCATTGGCAAGTTATGTCGTCTATTTCAGTCTCAAGGTAAATCGGTGCTTTTGGCGGCCGGCGACACCTTTCGAGCTGCAGCCCGCAATCAACTACAAGCATGGGGTGGTCGAAACCAGGTGGACGTCATTACCCAAGAAGGAGGCGATGCTGCAGCAGTAGCTCATGATGCTATTCATTCCGCTATCTCTCGCAAGTGCGATATCCTGATTATTGATACTGCCGGACGCCTAGCGACTCAGGATCACCTCATGGAAGAGTTAAAGAAGGTGAAGCGGGTGATCGGCAAGGCCCTTCCTGGGGCGCCTCACCAGACTTTGCTAGTTCTTGATGGCAATACAGGTCAAAACGGTTTAAGCCAGGTGAAGGCCTTTCATGCGGCTCTAGGGCTTACTGGATTAATCGTAACGAAATTGGATGGAACCGCCAAAGGGGGTGTCATCTGCGCTTTAGCTCACACTTTCCAAGATGGGCCTAAACCAGCTGTTTTGGCTCTTGGCAAGGGAGAGGGAATTGATGACTTAGCTCCCTTTACAGCCCAGCAATATTCATCTGAATTATTCAATTAAATCAATTACTTAGAGCATTAAAAAAGCATTAGCACTCCCTTGACAAGAGTGCTAAAATAGATATCTATTAATACCTAAAATCGATCAAAAGAAAATGGTTCAAAAGAAAGTTTACAAACCGCTAATGCAAGCACGGCAAACTTTGCCAGCAGCGCAGACTGCTGCGGCTTCGCTTGCCTTTCCAATGCTGCCGTCCCTTGGGGTTGGCACTCTTGATTCATATATTGCTTATGTTAATCGCGTACCCATGCTCAGCGCTGCACAAGAGTTACATCTTGCGCAAGAGTTTCGTCGCACAGAAAATGTCGATGCCGCTAAAACATTGGTGCTCTCGCATCTGCGTTTAGTAGTATCCGTTGCGCGCCAATATCTTGGTTATGGCATCCCACATGCCGACTTAATTCAAGAGGGCAATATCGGCCTCATGAAAGCCGTGAAACGCTACGACCCCAATCAAGGCGCCCGTCTTGTATCTTATGCTATCCACTGGATTAAAGCGGAGATTCATGAATACATTTTGAAGAACTGGCGCTTAGTCAAAGTCGCCACTACGAAAGCCCAACGTAAATTGTTTTTCAATTTACGCAGCAACAAACCGACCTTGAGCGCCCTAACACCTAATGAAGTCGAAGCTTTAGCTAAAGCGCTGGATGTTAAGGGCTCCGATGTTAAAGAAATGGAAATGCGCCTGGCTGGCGGTGACGTTGCTTTAGAAGGTGATGACAATGATGATGAGTCTGCCTATGCACCTATTCAGTGGCTGGCCGATAACAGTCAAGAGCCAACGGAAAAGATGGCTGCTGCCGCTACCGATGCTCTGCATGGCCCCAAATTAGATCAAGCGCTTATGGCATTAGATGAGCGTAGTCGCAATATTGTGCAATCACGCTGGTTAGCAATGGATGCTGATGGCAATGGGACAAAAACCCTGCATGATCTTGCTGGGGAGTATGGCATCTCCGCAGAACGTGTACGTCAAATTGAGACCTCTGCCCTCAAGAAGATGCGCAGCCTGCTACAAGCTGCTTAAATTTACTTTAGCAGCTCTTTCAAGTCTTGCGCCAAGGTCTCTGGGCCTTGCGCATGCTTGATGTAAAGTCGTAAATGACCTTCTGGATCAAACGCATAACTGCCTGCCGTGTGATCCATGGTGTATGAACCGGGGCTAGATCCAGGAACCTTCTTGTAGTAAATCTTGAAGTCCTTTGCGACCTTTTCTAATTCAGCTTGATCTGCTGGACGCAATCCTAAAAAACGAGAATCAAAAGCAGGCACATACTGCCTCAAGATTTCTGCAGTGTCTCGATCTGGATCCACCGTTACAAATAGCACTTGCACCTTATCAGACTGAGGTCCAAGTAAAGTCATTACTTGCTGCATTTCAGTTAAGGTTGTTGGACAAATATCAGGGCACTGTGTATAGCCAAAGAACATCACCACTGCTTTACCCTTGAAGTCTGCTAAGGTTTTGGTTTTGCCATCCGGATCAAGCAAGCTAAAGTCTTTTCCAAAAGCAGTGCTACCTGTAATATCGACATTCTTAAAATTAGGCTTTGGGCTGCAAGCAGCTAGCGCAAATGCCAATAATGAAAATATGAAAACACGGGCAAGTATTGAAAATGGTTTTAGAAGGGGCATGTTGAACTTAAATGAAATAGTGATCTACTAGGAGCGCTGCAAAGAGTAGTGACAAATAGGTAATAGAGAAGCGAAATGTCTTCTTAGCCAATGCATCGCTATACGAAATAAATAAAGCAATCACGTATGCTAAAAACATGAATCCAAGTATTAACGCTGATACCAAATAGACTAAGCCACTCATTCCATAAATATAAGGGAGTAAGGTGGCTGCAATCAATATCAGCGTGTAGAGCAAAATATTAAGAAGTGTAAAACGCTCACCATGGGTAACTGGAAGCATTGGCAAGCCAGACTGAACATAGTCATCACGTCGGTACAAAGCTAGCGCCCAAAAGTGCGGCGGGGTCCACACAAAAATAATGAGCACCAATAACCAAGCTTCAGCAGAAAGAGTATTCGTCACTGCTGCCCAACCCAAGGCAGGAGGCATGGCCCCAGACAGACCACCAATCACAATGTTTTGCGGTGTAGCAGGTTTGAGCAGCCAGGTATAGATCACCGCATAACCCACAAACGTAGCCACAGTCAGCCACATTGTTAAGGGATTGCAAAAGTTCCACAGAATAATCATTCCCAGAGAGCCGAGAACGATTGAAAAAATCACGATATGAAAAGGAGTGACTTCACCAGTGGCCGATGGTCGCCAAGCAGTTCTTTTCATCTTTGCATCGACCGCTTGCTCAATTAAGCAGTTCATGGCAAACGCCGCGCCAGCCAACAACCAGATGCCGACAATGCCACCAATCAGAATGGGATAGGGAACCATCCCTGGTGTAGCCAAGAACATGCCAATCACTGCGCAGAACACGGCAAGCTGGGTGACGCGTGGCTTGGTCAATACCCAGAACTGTCGCCAACGCGGCATCGCTACTGATGGGGTGGTTTCTGGGCTACTCATAATGCTTTTGTATTCCTAATATGAAGAGATGAGCTCCAAGAAGCCCAATAACTCAGTCTGACCAAACAGAATACCAAAGCAGCCGAGCCTGCAGTGTGCATCAATGCAGCTACTAAGGGCCACTGAAATACCACATTAGAAATACCCGTGAGCAACTGAAGAATTAATAAGACAAACAATAAACGAGAAAATTGATTTACCGTGCCCAGGCTTGTCTTTGAAACCTGTAAACCACTCCAGGCTAACAGGCCAAGGACCGCAAGGACCGCTATGGCAAAAACCCGATGCGCCCAATGAATCGTTTGCAGCGCTATAGGAGAAATAAATTCACCTTGGGCATTCAGACCCAATTGACGCCATAAAATAAATCCCTCTTGCCAGGCAGTCTCTGGCCACACTGTGCCCATGCAAGTCGGAAAATCAGGGCAAGCTAAAACAGCATAGTTTGTACTAACCCAAGCACCCAAAAATATCTGGGTCGTTAACACTATGAATGCCATCAACAATAATTTTGCCGACAAGGGCTTTATCCGTAGCGACAGCGCAGAGGTTTTCTTACTCCAAGATTGTTGGGCATAAGCGGTCAAACAGGCCAATAACACTAAGGCCAACATTAGATGAATGCTCACAATAATAGGCTGAAGCTTTAAGGTAACTGTCCATGCACCAAAAGCTCCCTGAATGCAGACGAGAAGCAATAAACCACCACTCAAAATTAATGGCTGCTTACCTAAAGTATTCACTCTTACCCAAGCCAAAGCTACTTGGACCAAAATTAAAGCGCCAACTGTCATTGCCAAATAGCGATGAATCATTTCAATCCAAGCTTTTACTACGGTTACTGGACCAGTAGGCATCGCAGTTTGTGCGAGCTCAATTTCTCCAATGGCATGCCATGGATTGGAAGTTCCGTAACATCCAGGCCAATCAGGACAGCCCAGACCAGAGTCCGTTAAGCGCGTAAAAGCACCAAATACAATTAAATCAAAAGTCATGAAGACTAAAGCCCAATTGAGCTTTTGAAAAAAGTGATAGCCCGGCCTGGTCCAAAGATATACCAATGGCAAACCAGCAAAAAGAGCGGCTATCGCTGCAAGCTCTGCGAATAGAACCAAATTGCTCATTGCAAATTTTCGCCCTTACGATTCAGTCGTAAGAGTTTTTCTACATCTTTTTTGATGCTGGTAAATTCCTTTGGTGAATTTGTCACCGGGAAATACATCATCTTTGCTGGAGTAGGATCAATTAACTGTATTTTTTGTCCAGCCCCCTCGCGATCTAACCATGCCTGAAACTGGGCTCTCAAATTTGAATCAGAAGGTAATGACAAAATCTGAAAACCTGCCGTCTTTTCATCGTAAGCAAGCAAGACCTCAGGATCTACTGGCTTGCCATCTGTATTAACCCATACCAACTGAACACGCCCACTCTCCCTACCCAATCCAATACGTAGCTGTCTCATTAAAAACAAGGCCTCTAAGCATTGATCGTTCTTTACGGTGCACTCGCCTGCTGGACGTGCCACTAATAAAGTCCACTTCCCTTTAAGAGGAGTATCAAACCATGCTGGATTCACATCTTGCGCGGGCTGCACCAAGGTACCAAAGTTCGTTTTGCCGCCCTCTGGCTTAAAGACGTAATACGCTAAGTAAGATGCAATCACTGGGGCTGCGCAAGCTAGCAACAAAAATAGCATTTGGATGCGCCCACGCCGAGTCTGCGCATTAATCGCCGATGCATCTGCTTGCGACGATGGAATTAATAACTCTTTATTACTCACCTTGATCTCCACTCTGATTCTCTTCTTTGTGTTTTCGCTTATATTGCTTGAGCCCAGTAACGAACCAAAACAGAAATCCACATAAGGCTAAGGCAAACCACTGAAAGGCATAAGCATAATGGCGATCCACTCCATTGGTTGGGGGCGCCCAATTTCTCGCTAAGCCATCATTGGTATTGGAGGGGGATTGACGCAAAATAAAAGGGAATTGTAGCCACCCATGGCTCTTGGCTTCCGCCTCTAAATCAAAGTTTTGCTCAATACGTGGCTTACTTACAGAACCTTCGCCTTTTCCTAATTCATAGACTTTTCCTGGGTGAGCAAATACTACCCCCTCAAGCTCTATCAAGCCCTCCGATGTCTTTACAGGGGGTAGCTGAGTTCGGTTTTCATTGTTTCTCGGCGCCCAACCACGATTAACCCAAATAATCTGATCTTTGCCCTCAATCTTTAAGGGCATCATCAAATAAAAGCCGGATTGGCCGGTGCCATTGGCGCCACCCTCTGGTATTGGGCGTGGGCGGTTATCCAGCCAAACAGCATCTTCTGCGAGGTAGCGGCCTCGAACCTGCATGCGGCGTTGATTAGCCTGCTCTAAACTCCAATTCTGAGCATTGGCATCTAATATAGGCAATTGCAGCCTCGCCTCTAAGCTAGCTCCCAAGCGAATCTTTTGGTCTGCCCGGGCAAGTTGCCATACTCCTGCACCACAGCCGATGGCAAGCACCAAGAGGGCTGATACAGTAGCAGCTATACGAGACGTAATGAAGTGAAAAAAAATATTCAAGTGAGGGTTGTGAGATGAAGTGGGTTATTCCAATTGCGCTATTGATGATTGTAGGGAGTTTAGGCTCAGCCCTCTACTACATGATGAAAGACAAAGGTGGCAGCTCCAGAATGGTTCATTCCTTAATGCTGCGGATTGGACTTTCCATTGTTTTGTTCTTGGGAATATTGATTGCCCACTATTTTGGCTTAATTGAGGCAACCGGCGTACGGGTTGGGACTAATTAGTTCGCGCCCAAGGATCATTACACCTAAAAACAAATCGGGGCTTAACGCCCCGATCTTTTTATTCAAACTACATCCAGTAAACAGCGATGTATAGACCAAGCCAGACAACGTCAACAAAGTGCCAATACCAAGCAGCGCCCTCAAAGGCAAAGTGATGATCAGCAGTAAAGTCGCCACGAATCATCCGGCGCAGCACAATCGCCAACATCAAGCCGCCAAGGAATACGTGAAAGCCGTGGAAACCAGTCAACATAAAGAAGGTTGAACCATATACGCCGGAAGTTAACTTCAAGTTCAAGGCGTGATATGCATGGTAGTACTCGTAACCCTGGAAGCACAAGAATACAAAACCCAGACCAACGGTTGCAGCTAATCCCAGGATGGCTTGCTTCATGTGATTTTCACGAAGAGCATGGTGAGCATAAGTGACAGTAACGCCCGAGCTCAAGAGTAATAAAGTATTAATCGTTGGAATTGGCCAAGGACCCATAGTCGTGAACTTCTCAACCAAGCCAGCAGGGCCATCATTTGGCCAAACAGCACTGAAATTAGGCCAGATTAATTTGCTTTCAACGTCGCCCATCCAAGGCATCGCAATATTGCGCGCATAGAACAAGGCAGAAAAGAATGCACCAAAGAACATGATTTCTGAAAAGATAAACCAAGCCATTGACCAGCGATAAGACACGTCAACGTTTACGCCATACTTTCCAGCATTGGATTCGGCAATCGTGTCGCCAAACCAGTTGTACAACACAAATAAGATCCAAAGGACACCTACGCCAGTCAACGGGCCACCCCAAGACGCATGATTAACCCAGCCGGTCATGCCGAAACCAAAGGCAATTAAACCCAGTGCCGCCATAGCGGGATGCCTAGATAAGGCGGGAACAAAATAGTAAGGGGTTGAATTGGATGACATCTTATTCTCTCTATTCAATCAAAAAATAATCAATGGGACACAACTGCTTTCACTATCAGCAGGAGGATGCCCATAAATATGAGGGCACCAACTACACCTGCAATGACAATGTGCACAAAACTTAATGACGCTACATCTTCCTGCAAACCGGATTTCTTACGCACACCCAAGAAAGCCCACAACACGGCCACCATGGATTGCATAAACGAACTTTTCTTTTTCATTACACGCCCTTCGATTTGGGGGTAGTTGATCCAGCGGGTTGCTGACCAACGCCAAGCTCAAAGAAGGTGTAAGACAAAGTAATCGTTTTCACATCCTGAGGTAATCCCGCGTCAATCACAAATACCACGGGCATCTTCCTCACTTCATGTGCAGCTAAAGTCTGCTGCTGAAAGCAAAAACACTCTAGCTTAGTAAAAAACTCAGTAGCGCTCTTGGGGGCATAGCTTGGAATAGCCTGGGCCTCCACAGGGCGATTTAAATTATTAGAAACTTCATACACAATCTCAGTCATTTCACCTGGATGCACTTCTAAGAAGTTCTTTACAGGGCGGAACGTAAAAGGACCGCGACTATTCGAATCAAACTCAATAGTGATCACGCGAGAATAATCAATCTGTGTATTGCCTACTTTATTAGGGCTGTATGCACGAACGCCATAATCATTCTTGTTGGTCACTACATTAATACCCGTGACTTCACATAAGGCTTTATACATTGGCACTAAGGCATATCCAAATCCAAACATCATGACTGAAGCAATGAGTAGCTTCAGTAAGATTTGACGATTTATCGATTGAATGGCGGCCATATAAGAAGTTGAGTGAGGGATTAGCTCAGCACGCTCCGCTTAATCAGAATACCGATAAAAAAAACGGCGGCAACGCTCAAAAGGATAAAACCCAATCTGCGGTTATTCGCAGAAAGGGCTGCCTTTGATTTTGAATTAAATTCCTGCGGCATTCAATTCTTCTGCGCTAGGAGGAGTTTCAAATGTATGGTGTGGGGCTGGGGAAGGAATAGTCCACTCCAAGCCTTTCGCGCCATCCCATGGCTTCATAGGTGCTTTTTCACCTTGGCCACGATATGCAGGAATAACAACAAATACCAAGAAATATACTTGTGATAAACCGAAACCCAGAGCGCCAATGGAGGCGACCATATTGAAGTCAGCAAACTGAGTTGGGTAATCAGCATAACGACGTGGCATACCAGCTAATCCCAAGAAGTGCATTGGGAAGAAAGTGATGTTAAAGAAAATCATGGAAGTCCAGAAATGGATCTTGCCGCGAGTTTCATTAGCCATATAGCCAGTCCATTTTGGACACCAGTAATA
>CAIKGX010000066.1 GCA_903827075.1 uncultured beta proteobacterium
AGCCGTCTATCTTGGCCTTTAGTTCATGGGCTAACTCTAAAGCACCTTCATAGCCAGAACGCATATGACTAGGAAGATCGGGATCACCAATCATCGTACCCAAAGTTTCGGTCAAGCTATACAAAATACCTTTAGCTGCGCCAATCGCCATGCCACTAGTCTTTACTGACTCATCAACGTGACTAATTGCCTCTATAAAATGATCCTTGGCTGGCAGGTCGTCGAATTTTGATGGATCTATTGGTGTGTTCATATGCTTTCTCCTGTGGCGCCCTTAATCAGAGATAAGGTCATTACTAAAGATTTGAATCTGATGGTCATGGGCAAGTCCGTTTTGAATCTTTTGCTCAGCAATCGATAAAAGCTTTAGCTGATGCTTTGCAAAATGTTCTAAGGGGTCTCCCAAAACACTATCCGGATCAACGTCTTCTAATACTTCATAGCTGAAATGGCACTCGAGATTCTGACCGTCTAAAGTAGCAGCATAAGATACCCCACCATCCTCAGTCAACTTGGCTGGGCCAACGAATTCGATTTTCATAACATTTGATCCACTTTATAAAAGAACTTGCGGGCATATGCCAAGATCTCTTTATCGCTAGGATGGTCGACAGTCTCTACGCCAACAATCTTTTCAGCAATCTTGGGATCATGCTGATGAGCATGCTTAATCAATTCAAGCTTGGCAGAACCAGGCCCAATAACCAAAATTTCCTTGGATTCGTTTACTGCCTGAATAACTGAGTGGAGATACTTAACATCAAATGGCACTCTGCCGCTGCCCACTTCACCACCCTTGTGATGGAGATGCGAATGGGAAGATTTAGTCTTAATGACCTCAGCCTCGCTAGCATCCTCACTCAGAAACATCACATGCGCCTCTTGATGGTCAATCCAAATAACTGCGTGATTCAATGACATGTAGATCCTTTTTTATATATTAATGATTACAACTACACAATACTCCTTAAGCCATTCATAAATATGGCCTATATCAAGCAGAAGGCATATTTGACTAAAATACCATGTAATATTCCATCATGCACTTGGTCAATATGAATGGGCCATACAGATAAATAGGTCTTTACTAGCCCAGAATATGCCCATTAAATTAAAGTCTCTTCTCCCTATTCGTCTTGCTACTTTTGCGATATGCCTGAGTGGCACTATAGGAAGTCTCATTGCTTTAGAGCTTCATGAGGATGTCTGGTATCTACTTCTCCTATTTGGTTTTTTAAGTGTAGTAGGCGTTCATGACTGCATTCAGACCAAAAGCTCGATTCTGAGAAACTACCCTGTTCTAGGGCATATGCGATTTTTGCTGGAATTTATTCGCCCCGAAATCCGTCAATACTTTATTGAGGGCGAGAACGACAAGACCCCCTTCTCCAGAAGTCAGCGCACTTTGGTCTACTCTCGATCAAAAGCAGTATCGGATAAACGCCCCTTTGGCACGACCTTAGATGTCATGGCACCCGGCTATCAATGGATTAATCAATCTCTAGCTCCCACCCAACTACCTAGCCACAATTTTCGGATTGAGATTGGCGGCAAAGATTGCACCCAAAAATACTCCGCTAGTATTTTTAATATTTCTGCCATGAGTTTTGGCGCACTCAGTGCAAATGCGGTGATGGCTTTAAACCTAGGAGCAAAAAAAGGAAATTTTGCTCACGATACCGGTGAAGGATCTATCGCCATTTATCACCGTACTCATGGTGGTGACTTAATTTGGGAAATTGGTTCAGGCTATTTTGGCTGCCGCAATGAGGATGGCAGCTTTAATGCCCAGAAATATGCGGAAAATGCTTTAGATCCCCAAGTCAAGATGATCGAAATTAAACTGAGTCAAGGTGCTAAGCCAGGACATGGTGGAATCTTGCCCGGGAGCAAAGTTACCCCAGAAATTGCCTTAGCAAGAGGCGTTAAAGCGGGTGAATCCTGCATCTCCCCTGCCTCACACAGCGCATTTTCTACCCCATTAGAGTTGATGCATTTTGTTGCTCGACTGCGTGAATTAGCCGGCGGAAAACCAGTAGGATTTAAGCTCTGTATTGGTCACCCTTGGGAATGGTTTGCGATTGTTAAAGCCATGTTAGAGACTCAGATTTATCCGGATTTCATCGTGGTTGATGGCACTGAAGGCGGGACAGGGGCATCACCTGTGGAGTTTACCAACCACGTTGGTACACCACTTCAAGAGGGCTTGCGCTTAGTTCACAACTCCTTAGTTGGTGTGAATTTACGAGATCAAATTAAAATTGGATGCTCTGGAAAAATTATTAGTGCGTTTGATATGGCTGTCGCATTTGCCTTAGGCGCAGACTGGTGCAATAGCGCTCGTGGCTTTATGTTTGCCGTGGGTTGTATACAGGCGCAAGTATGTGACACCGGCTTTTGCCCAACTGGTGTTACTACTCAAGATGTTCATCGTCAAAAAGCGTTGGTAGTACCTAATAAAGCGGAGCGTGTATTTCATTTTCATAATGAAACGCTCAAAGCTTTAAAAGAAATTGTTGAGGCTGCCGGACTCAATCATCCCATTGAGATTGATACTCGCCATATTGTTCGCCGCGTCAACGCCAATGAAGTGCATCTGCTCTCAGTATTGCTACCCAGTATTGCAGCAGGCAGCCTACTTCGCAATGATGAGGGTGAGAGCCTCCCTTATGTATATGAGCACTACTGGCATCTTGCGCAAGCTTCGAGCTTTTCGCCTGTAAAGCATTAAGCGGCTATCTACTCACCAACCCTCCCCCTGGTCAGGCACGCCTGGTTGGTAGTGACGCCTCGCATGCCTGGATCTCCATGTATATTCCTGCTTTTGATCTCAACGGAAATCTATCTCCTGGCATATGGTGTGATTTAGATCCCACTAATAACCGCTGGGGTTATGGCTCGCCGGGCGAAGACTATATTCAATTGGCCCAAGGGAGAGATTACTCCGATGTATCCCCCGTCAGAGGGGTTATTCATGGGGGTGCAGATCACGTCATGGAAGTCGCCGTTACCGTTCGCCCTGCACAGTAAAAACCGAGTAGGCTTACACCTATACAATAGGCGCACTAGGAGACAAAGAGTGATGCACACCATCACCACAATAAAATCACTACATGTTCGATCTGTCATTTTTTGACCTTAGCCTTTTACTCATCTGCGCTCTCATGGCCGGCCTCATTGATGCCATCATTGGCGGAGGTGGCATGATTCAGGTGCCAGCCTTATTTACAGTGTTACCTGGCTTTCCAGCGGCTACCCTCATGTCGGTAAATAAATTGGCCTCTATTGTTGGAACCATAGGCTCCGCCATCCAATATGCCCGCGCAAATAAAAGCCCCTGGGGTCTGGTCATGATTTCTTCAGTAGCTGCTTTTATCGCCTCAATTGGTGGCGCTTATTTACTAACGCAAATACCCAATCAATGGCTGAGAGCTGCGCTACCCTTCTTTTTATTAGCCTTGCTCATTTTTAATATCAAATCGAATGCGGGCTTAATCCATGCGCCTAAGCATCTGCACCATAAGCAAAGTGTCATTGCTTCTACCGGCGCTGGGATTATTGGGTTTTATGATGGCTTCTTGGGCCCAGGCGCAGGCGCATTTTATAAATTGCTTTATACCCGCGTATTGGGATTTGATTTTTTACGCTCAGCCGCTCCTGCCAAATTTCTCAATATTGCATCCAATTTTGGGGCCCTGTGCGTGTTTTTATATCTGGGCTATATGGATTGGAAGTTGGGAATATTCATGGCTGCTGCCAACTTTATCGGCGGCCAAATTGGTAGTAAATTTGCCATAAAACATGGCAATGCCTTTATTCGTAAGGCCTTCTTTATTGTGGTTACAGCGCTGATTATGAAGACCTTTTACGACGCCTTTCTTAAATAAGACACCCTATTGGCAGGGCTCATAGAATAGTGGTGGGATATCATGGATTTATGATTCAATCCATAGTAAATTGATATTATGTAAGAGCAGTTTATTAACTAGAAAATAAGAGGGACAAATGAAAATATTATTACCGGTCGATGGCTCCAAATCTTCACTAAATGCAGCCAAATATGTTGGCAAATTAGCTAAAGACCTGCGCAGCAAATGCACTGTGACTTTAGTCAGCATTCATGATGATGTTGGCCTAGGACATGTAAAGCAATTTGTATCCAATAGTGTCATTGATGATTACCTCAGAGAGGTTAGCGAAAAAGAACTCAAAGGCGCCCAAAAAGCCCTTGATACTGCCGGGGTTGGTCACAATATGGCAATCAAGCGCGGTAACGTCGCAAATGAAATCATTGCTATGGCCAACAAAGAAAAATTTGATTTAATTGTGATGGGCTCGAAAGGTCGATCAGGCATTATGGATGCCATCATGGGATCAGTTGCTCAAAAAGTGAGTAACGCCGCTAAGCAGCCGGTTCTCTTAATTAAATAAGTATTGGGATCTGTAGAGAGATTCCGCTCATCTAGTAATGCAATAGGCCGTCATCATGACGGCCTATTTATTTTTATAAGGGGACTCTAAATGAGTATTTTGCTTTTGCTATTTGCACCTGGCCTGTTTGCGATTTATTGGCTTATTCGCCTACAGTTATGCCTCTCTAGAATGCGCTACCTAGTTGATACCTATGGCATGGACCGCAAAAAACTACAAAAACTGAAATGTGCCCAATTAAAAGCACTACGTGAGTCGATTGATCAGTTACGAGAAGCCAATGATGCCTATGCATTAGAGGCCCTAATTAAGCCCTATAGAGCCTAATAAGTCCTTCAGTTTTCTTTATTCTTTTGAGAAATAGCGCTCTTTAAACCAGAGGGCGACCGCCACCAAACCAATCATGATGGGCACCTCGACTAGAGGTCCAATCACTGCAGCAAAAGCTGCCCCTGAATTAATTCCAAACACGGCAATGGCCACAGCAATGGCTAGCTCAAAATTATTACTAGATGCGGTAAACGATAAAGTGCAGCAGCGCTTGTAGTCAATTCCCATCTTGGCCGTAACAAAGAAGGTCAGCAAGAACATGATTAAGAAAAAGACAAGCAAAGGCACTGCAATAGTCACTACATCCATCGGCAGACTCAAGATGAGCTTACCTTTTAGGCTAAACATCACCACGATTGTGAACAGCAATGCAATCAAGGTTAACTTTCCAATACGGGGTACAAAATGCTCGTGATACCAGTCTTTAGAAACAAACTTGAGCATCACCATCCGCGTGAGAATGCCAGCGATACAAGGCACACCTAAGTAAATGAAAACACTTTGCGCAATCTGCCCCATGCTCACGCTGACATTAGAAGCTTCTAAACCAAAATAGGGTGGCAATACCGTTAAGAAGAAATAGGCGTAGATACTAAAAAACAGAACCTGAAAGATCGCATTAAAAGCTACCAAGCCAGCCGCATACTCAGTTGAACCTTTGGCAATATCGTTCCAGACAATCACCATCGCAATACAAGGCGCAATCCCAATCAAAATCAAGCCCGCCATATATTCTGGCTGGTTTGGTACAAAAGTAATTGCCAAGAAGAACATGAGTAATGGCGCGACGATCCAATTCATGAGGATGGAAATCCCAAAAATCCGCTTATCCTTGAAGACATCAGGCAAGTCTTCGTATCGCACCTTGGCAAACGGGGGGTACATCATGAGAATCAAGCCAATCGCAATCGGGATATTAGTCGTGCCCACCTGAAAGGAATGAATAAAACCTTCTACGCCAGGAATAAAAAAGCCCAGACCAATTCCTGTGGCCATAGCAACAAAAATCCAAACCGTTAAATACCGATCTAAAAAGGAGAGTTTTTTACTGATTGTGCTCATGCGTTTGTATGAATTTCTTTCAAC
>CAIKGX010000067.1 GCA_903827075.1 uncultured beta proteobacterium
ACTTAATAATGAAACCTGGCATTCACCCCGAATATCGTGAAATCGTCTTTGTAGACGTTTCTAACAACTTCAGCTTCAAGACTCGCTCGACTATGAATACGAGAGAGACGATCAAGTGGTAAGATGGCAATGAGTATCCATTGGCCAAAATTGAGACTTCATCTGAGTCACACCCTTTCTACACTGGTACCCAGAAGATTATGGATACTGCTGGTCGTGTTGAGAAATTCCGCCAGAAGTTCGGCACCAAAGCCGTTGCTAAAGCAAGTGGTGATGGCGCAGCCAAAACAGCTGAGAAAAAAGCTGCTGCTGCAGAAGCAAAAGCTGCTGAAAAGCCAGCTAAGAAGAAGGCTTAATACAAGTAGGGGTTGGGAAACCTCCCTCCCCTGCGAGATAATCAAGGCAGCGTTTGCTGCCTTTTTTATTGCCGCTAAATTAACACCCTTGACCCATGGTTAAACTCACCGCCGCCGCCACCACCTCCATTCCACGCATTATTATTTTTGCGCTGACATTGATCTACGGTCTTGCTGGACTCTTTGCACGTGACCCCTGGAAAAACGAAGATGCTATTGGTTTTGGGGGTATGTGGGCTTTGTATCATGGCAAGGCAATCGATTGGATCGTTCCTCATTTAAGCGGTCGCGACGTTTCTTTAGGCGCCCCATTGCCTTATTGGCTTGGTGCGGCCCTCATGGACATCTTTGGTCCATTCATCGGCATGGCTAATGCAGCGCGCTTGTACTCAGCAATTTGCTTCTTTGCTGCTGCTCTTGCTATTTGGTATGCCACCTACCTTTTAGGTCGCAGACCAGAAGTGCAGCCCATGGTCTTGGCAGTAGGCGGACAACCAGGTCGCCGGAACTACGGTATGACCCTGGCCGATGGTGCGCTCCTTATCTTCCTAGCTTGCGTCGGCTTAGCTCAACGTGCTCATGAAACCACGCCCATGATGGCGCAACTCATGGGCATTAGTATTGTTTTATACGGCACTGTACGTGGCTTAGATAAGCCATGGCAAGGTGGCTTATGGACAGGCTTAGGGATTGCTATTGTGGCCTTGTCTAGCAACCTTACCTTGAGCCTGATTGTGGTGAGCTCCACCATCATTGCCGTGATTGCTAGTAATGCCAAGCTTCGTTTTCGTTGGACCTTAACCAGTACCGTTTTGGGCTTAATCGGTTTTGCCATTTGGCCTGCGCTTTGGTATCTGGGCAACCTTAGCCCAGAATGGCGCCATATTGCTGAAGAAGGTTGGCGCAATACGCCTGAAATGAAAGCCACACCCTCTTATGAATCGCTTGGGTTTTTTAGTGTGAACTTTTGGGCCTATGCTTGGCCGGTCTGGCCTCTAGCGATGATCTCGCTGGCCCATTGGGGTCGGGTAAAAGATGCAGGTCAATGGCGTGCACCCCATCTGTGCATCCCTCTGAGCTTATTTATTGGCGGTTTAATTTATTTGTTGTTCCGCCTAGAGGCGAATGAGCATGACCTCATGATCTTGATCCCAAGCCTGTCGATCATTGCCGCATTTAGCTTGCCCATTTTGAAGCGGGGCTTAATTAGCTTTATTGATTGGTTTGCGATGTTTAGCTTCACCCTCATTGCACTGGCAATTTGGATTATTTGGATTGCCAAAGTGACTGGCTATCCAGAGACAACCGCTGCGAACTTATCCCGATTGCTTCCTGGCTTTCAAGCACAATTTGATTATCTAGGATTTATTGTTGCCCTCATCATTACAGGTATTTGGTTATCTATTGTGCGCTGGAGAACCTCACGGGCGCCAAAAGAAATCTGGCGTTGCCTTATTATTTCCGCATCTGGCACTACCTTAATGTGGGTACTCTTGATGACTTTGTGGCTGCCCACCATTAACTACGCTAAGACCTATCGCTATGTATCAGAACGTTTAGTCCAAATTATTGCCAACACG
Source organism: uncultured beta proteobacterium (assembly GCA_903827075.1). Taxonomy (GTDB): domain Bacteria; phylum Pseudomonadota; class Gammaproteobacteria; order Burkholderiales; family Burkholderiaceae; genus Polynucleobacter. The sequence goes on from CAIKGX010000067.1 coordinate 1,937, forward strand.
CCTGGCTGTATTGATACTAGCAATTTAGGTATGGCACAGCTTGCCTCTTTTGACTACTTTACTCGCTTGCCCTTACGCGATGATCCTAGCTGTAACCTGATGCTGACCCATAGCTCCTTAGAAGCGAAAGCCTATGCAAGCTTAAATAAGAAACAAATTACTCTACTCTGGGAAGATCGACGTGCAGCCGATAGAGATGAGCGCCTGCGTCTTTATCAAATTACTCCAGAGTAAATCGTGTTGCACTTTAAGTTATCGCGTCTACGCGAGGATATCCTCTCTCTATTAAAACTCGCTGGCCCCATTCTGATTGGGCAATTAGCAGTCATTGCTTTTGGTGTTTTGGATACTGCGATGACAGCGCGTTACTCCGCAGATGATCTTGCTGCATTAGCAATGGCATCGGCTATTTTTATCAGCGTGTATGTTGGGCTCACCGGCGTGATATCTGCTCTTGCTCCTATTGCAGGGCAACTCTTTGGTGCCAAACGCTTTGATGAGATAGGTGAAGAAGTGCGTCAATCTGTTTGGCTGGCAGTAGGGCTCACTTTCTTGGGCTGTTTGATTTTGCTCAATGCCGACTATCTTTTAGCAATCTCCCATGTGAACCCAGATATTGAAGGAAAGGCTCGTCTCTATCTCCATATTCTGGCTTTGGGTTTACCTGCCAGCATGGGTATGCGCGTACTCATGGCTTTGCATAATGCTGTCTCGCGGCCTCTTGTCATTACCATCGTGCAATTAATTGGATTGGGCTTAAAGCTACCTCTAAACTGGTTATTTATTTACGGCGGTTTTGGTATCGAAGGCATGGGCGGTCCAGGTTGCGCAGTAGCGACTGTCATTATCAGTTGGCTATGGCTCTTCATCACTTTGGGCTTTATATTGTTTGACGACTTTTATAAACCACTGAAGATCTTTAGTCATTTCAGCATGCCAGACTGGCATCGCATCTGGACCTTGCTCCGCCTTGGCACCCCCATTGGTTTTAGTTATTTAATTGAAGTGACCTCATTCACCTTCATGTCGCTATTCATTGCCCGCCTTGGTACAACAGCCTTAGCCGGCCATCAGATTGTGGCGAATATGGGTACTGTGATTTATATGGTCCCTTTATCCCTCTCGATTGCAACGATGACTTTAGTCTCACAATCGATTGGTGCCAATAAGCAAGAACGTGCTGAAGAGATTGGCTGGTCATCGGTTTTCTTTACTACCGTGGTCTGTGTTTCTATTGGCATTGCAGTGTGGGTCTTTAGGATGGCGCTCTTAGACTTATACGATCCGCCAGAAGAGGTAAAGCTGTTATCCATTCCCCTCTTTTTGTTTATTGCTCTCTATCAGGTATTCGATGCCCTGCAAGTCACTGCGGCATTTATTCTGCGTGCTTATCGCATCGCTTTTTGGCCTATGTTGATATACGCCGGATCACTCTGGGGTGTAGGCTTAGGTGGTGGTTACCTCATGGGCTTTAATGTCCTAGGCAACACCCCCCCATTTTTACAAGGGGCCAATGGCTTTTGGGCAGGCAATAGCATTAGCCTTGGTTTGGCTGCCTGCTTGCTACTCTACCTCTTTAGAAGAACGGCGGCGCGTTTTGAGAAAACCCACCCTCCAGTTGAAGTCTAATCTCAGGATTTACTTACCGTAAACCTTAAGGGTAGATGTATCGTCTTCCAAGCGGCGCTTAAAGTTTCTACCTTCTACCGGTCCGCTTCCTGGATGGGCGGTAATAAAGTTTTGCCCAGCCAATTGTTTTTGCACATCCTCTGCAAGAGAGATTGATGCTAACTTCATGAGCTTAGCCATACTATGTTTAAAGCCATTGTCTTTGCCATCAATCTTGACTTCATTGCCAACGCCAGAACCAATAAATGAGGCAACAATTTGACTGGTATTGGTGTCAATCACATTAAAGTCGACCACAACATCCAATGCCACCTGCTGAGTGCTTGAACTTGTTCCAGGAATATCGTAAATATTATCCGTTAAGGAGACTTCAGCAAGTACACCATAGAGTACGTAGTTAGCTTCCCCGAAATCACCAGCTTTAATACGCCGAACAATATCAAAATACTCATCACCTTGTGTTGGGGTACTCACCGAAGGTCTAGCCTGCACTACTTTATAGCCTGATTTAATTAATAGGCCTCTAATCGGATTGGCTAAATAGCGTAGCTCGCCATATTCATTTTTAGCTTCATATCCCGACTTCTTCATGGTTTGAATATGGTTACTACTAGAGGTGCTTTCAGGCGCTTCAGAACCTACTACCGGTGTCGATGCCGAAGTGCTAGGGTCAGTGGACTTTGGATCAGCCAAGTTGGTGAACTTCACAGGGAAAGCTGATGAATTTGGCCCTCCAGTAATGGCAGAAGCATCTGCCTTATCCGCATCGACCTCCATGACTTTTGGAGTAATTACCGAGCTAATGACAGGGCCAGAACTCGATTGGCTTTGTCGCCTAGTTTCTTCAATATAGCTAAGGTTCTTACCCTCTTTTTTAAAATAAATATCCGTTACAGCAATCGACTTGGACTCCTCATTTAATGCTTTTGCTGTGATTGCTGGATTTTGTGGGGGAGCTGGTTCAGCCTGAGCAAGAGGAAGCGCCTGTGGATTTGGCTTAGGAGTGCTACTGCAGCCCGTTATCAACACCCCCGCTAATCCTAAGCACATGATGAAACTAGTTTGATAAAAACGCATATGGTCTGATCCTCTATATTTCTTATCGAGTGGCAGTCTTACGAATCTCTTTTTCATCAGCCCACTCAATGAGGCCAGATTCATTATTAATCAGGTTGAGATTAAATACATAAAAGACATCTTTGACATCCTTGGTATTTTTCACAATAGAAGCAATCGATCCTTCAATACGATATTGGGCGCCTTGCATATTCCCAGTCTTACTGATGGTACTATTTTTATACAGCCCCGACTGATTCTGGCGCTTTAACTCTTCTACTTGGTTTGGCATTTCCGTAACGCTAACAGCAAATCGAACTTGGCCGCTCTTTACTAACTGAGTCCGAATCTTATCCGTGATCACTCTGGTGTCAATGTACTCGGCAGTCTTGTTTTTAACCTCAGCCAGAGTCACGATAGGCGCATCTTTGCTTGCTGAAATGGCCTTAGATTGCAAAAGAGATCGGGTCATCGCCTCTGCAATCATCTGCAGATCAGTAGAGCCATAATCTGCATTGACTGTTTCCACCGCTTTGGAATCTCCGTAGCGAACCTGAGGGCCTGAAGAGCAAGCAGCCAAGGATAACGAGGTAATGAGAAGTGCAAGAACATTCATTTTTTGGTGATTGAGTGTCATAGTCATTTTTTACAAGTGAGTGATGCGTTTAAATTATTTATATTGATTGAGCTCGAGACGAAAATCAATTGCATCTGGCGTTGGTGCGATACCCATAATAATAGTCGACTGCCCTTTGCCAATAGTCACTGGTTTCCATGCCTCCTCATCAAATACAGCCATACCATTTTTTCCGATCCATCTAAAGCGGTAAGAAACCAAATTAGATTTGCTGTCATTCTTAATCGTGACTTGCGCTGTCAATACCCCATTACGGGTCAAGCTACGCATATCGGTCACCTCAATACTATCGGTATCGCCATATCTCGAAGTCATCTCTTTAATAGATGGTGTGGAACTACAAGCTGCTAGCGATAAAGCAATTACTGCGGCTAGAAGATACTGTTTCATTGGGGATCTCTCTTATTTGAACAACTGCTGAAAACGATTAAGCAAAGTGGGGGATTCATCTCCCATATTAACGCTACTCGGACTGGCGCTTGGCGTTGGGGTTGGGGTCTCCATCGCCAATGCTGGCTTCGTCTCCGGATAGATCCCAACTAAACCCTTCAGGCCATCAAAGAAGCTAGATCTTGCTTCTGATGGTGCCAGCTCCTGAGGGGGAATAGTTACTGAATTGGTCATTTCTTTAGCATTCAATTCACCACTCTCTTTGCTGACTAAAAATTGAATAGGCTGTTGAGTTGCCTTGGGATCATTCGATGTTAAAACGGTAGCTCTATCCCTAAACATCCGGATATATATCACGTTATACCCCCCTACCAAATTCACAGTTTGAGATAAAGTAAGTCCAGATGGTGTGACGTATTTCAATAGATTGGACCCAATTGGTAAATTTAACCTAGCCATATACGTTTGGGCTGGAAGTGTTGACCAATGCCGTACATCAGTGACATTCACCGACTGCATTGCAAGGCCAGTCAGTAGACCGGCAATCGCACCTGCTATGGCAGCATTGTTATTGTTTTGATTATTCCTATTACTACTCTGCTGGACTGCTCGATCAGCTGCATACTGAGCCGCTAATGAAACCAAAGCCCTTGAAGAGGCTCGAAGTACATACGCCGGCATATCATCCTTGAGATTTCTTCTCGCCATCGTATCCAGACTCGTTACCAGCTCAGGTTTAACCGATACCCCCCCAAGCTCAATAGAGTATGGCGCGAAACGTTCTGTGGATTTTTCAATCACAGGAAAGGTTAATGTCACCAGCTTTGGCCCATTGCCAATGGTAAATGTTTGGTTGAGCTTATAAGGGGTAATTTTTGGCATATATCCCGTATCAATAATGACTAGGGTGTCCGCACTCTTTTTTATGTTTCTATTTTTGATATTGGCATCTAGATTGGCTAAGCTAGATTTAAAAAAAGAAACTGAGGGTTGCAATTCGAGTGACAACCTATAGCCCGGTGCGGCAAGACTAGTCTCACCCTGAGACTCGTAAATAAAAGCAGATAAATAATAAGCCGAGGGATTTTGATATGCGTTTTTAAGGCTTCTGGTTTCCTCATCATCTAGCAGGTTTACTGGATAGCCATTTATTTCTTGAATCTGACTTGTAGCGCCTCTGGTGGTGGGATTATTTTGTTGGTTTTGCTCAACTTGGGATAAGGCCGCAGTTTTTCTTTGAACGAGTTCTTCAATCACTTTCTCGCGTTGGGCCATTTTTTTAGCCTCGACCATAGCATCATTCCAGCGTCCTTGAGATAGATGATTTAAGGCTAATGTTTGGCTTAAGAAGCTAATTTCATAAAGCTTGGGATCATATTCACTACTCAATCCTTCAGACAATAAGTAGGAGCTGACGTCACTAAAAGATCGTTTGAGGCGTTCATTAGTCTCTATTTCCCAGCGCTCCACCTGTGCATCCGCTATGCGCAAGCTATTGGTGCTATTGGTGATTTGACTAGGCCCAAGTAGTCTTTGCACCTGACCCATTTCTAGATAGTAAAGCGTATTTTTAGTCTTAAAGGCGTCCTGAATCGTTGCAACGCTATTTTGCAAATTACCCGTTTTAAACTGCTCTTTGCCCTCGTTCATTTTGACCTGCTGGGTCTGGGTAGCACATCCAGTGAGTAAGAATAATAAGAGAATGAAGCCAAATACTGGCCATTTAAATGGCTTGCATGGATTCAAAATGAGGGGCATGAGTTGGTCATAGGGACAAATTGAGCGCGCGCAATGCTCGCTCATAATCATTTAACGCTTTAAATAAACCTAGGCTGACAAGATTCTCAGAAAATAGAGAATATTTATTCTAGTTTTGCACCGGATCTATAGATCACTCTACCCCATTTATTACTCTCCGACTGAATCAATTTGCCCAGCTCTTGGGGACTTCCTGGGGCGGGATCTAAACCACTTGCGAGGAGTTTATTTTTAACCTCGGGCTTATTGAGGGTCTGGCGTGTCAGGATATTCAGTTGTTTTTGTACCGCAGGTGATAAGTTTGCTGGCGCCATTAAACAAAACCAAGAGGTTGCCTCAAAACCAGTTAAGCCCTGCTCCGCCAAGGTGGGTATCTCTGGGGCAGCATGAGAGCGCTTTAAGGTGGTGACTCCAAGGGCCTGTATCTCTCCTGCTTTAATTAGAGGTAATGAGGAAGAGAGATTGTCAAACAGCATTGAGATGCGACCGCTAATTAAATCTGGCAGAGATTGCGCTCGGCCTTTGTAAGGAATATGCCGAATTTGAATGCCCGTCATCTCTTTTAACAACTCCCCAGACATATGTAAGGAAGTGCCTATGCCAGAGGATCCAAAAGTAAGTTGATTGGGTTTAGATTTGGCCAATTCAATTAATTCATGTAGATTATTGACGCCCAATTGCTTATTCACTACCAAGACATTGGGAGTACTCGCTAAAAAACTAATTGGCGTGAAATCCTTCACGGGATCAAAGGACATCTTTTCATACAGAGCACCGTTAATCGTATGTATACCTACCGTACCAATCAACAAGGTATAGCCATCTGGCTCACTTCTAGCAACTAACTCTGCCCCAATATTGCCGCCATAACCAGGACGATTTTCGACCAATACCGGTACGCCTAAACTTTGCTGCCAACTCTCCGCCAATATCCGCGCCAATATATCGGGTGCACCGCCAGGCGTAAAAGTCACCACAATTCGAATGGCTTGGGTGGGCCAAGATTTAAGGGGAGCTTGTGCTTGTGCTGAGGTGCCAATGAGCATTAAGCAGCTAAAGATGATGGCAAACAGACTTCTCACTACTGCAGAAAAAAGAATCATTAATGTAACTTAATTAAAAACCAAAACGATTTCGCAACCAAATCCATCCATCATACTTCACAGGATCATCTGCACATGGGCCGATGCCGCACTCCAGTAGTGTAGATATGAGATTACCAGCCACCAACAGAATGAAGATAATAATCAGGCCATTAGCAATAAAAGATCGTGATCGAATTTCACGGTTTGGGAGCATGAGCAAAATAGCCAGCCCCGCTAAAAGGCCAACATACCCTACAAAGGCCCAAGTATAAAAATGCAGCTCTAAAAAGGTAGCACCAAACCCCTTATCGCCTGGCAAGATGTGTAAGAACACCTGCCGCAGTGACACCATCATACCAACTAAGCCGCCGATAATTCCCCAGCCATAGTGCGCGGAATGGGCGCCACAGCGGATATTTAACACCAAAGCAATACCAATAATCACAAAGCCCATACGCTGCATTAAGCATAAAGGACAAGGCAGCTCACCAAAGTAGATCTGATCAAAAAAGGCATAAGACAATACGCCAATAACCGCCGCTAAAGCCAGTTGGTTACCAAGACTGGCTAGTGAAGGAAATGAATATTTACTCACAGGCTAATATTTAAGTGACTGGTTGCATGAATGCGAAACCAAAACATCAAAATTCCAACGGTGATAGCCAGCATCAACAAGCCTGCCAAGCGCTTCTCAAACCAGACTAGGATCAGCCCGATAAACGCCGTTAGAAAAGGAAGAAACATATACATGGAAGAATTCTATCGCAGGATCAAGGTAAATTCTATAAACAATCGGTTTTTAAGGGCTTTGTTTAGAATAGTCAAATGAATTCGACTTTATCTGCCACCCCTCGTCTTGAATTAGCAATCGATGGGCCATTAGCTCACATTACCTTTCATAATCCGAGTGCACGCAATGCCTTGACTTGGCCCATGTATGAGCAACTCAAAAGTATTTGCAACAGTCTGGCGAGTAATAGCAAGATTCGGGTGGCAGTATTGAGAGGGTTTGGTGATAAAGCATTTGTATCTGGCAGTGATATCGAGCAATTTGTCGACCTCCAAAAAGATGAGGCGTATGAAGTCGCTGTCGATGCTATTTTTCACTCGCTCCAACATTTACCCTTTCCAACAATTGCTTTGATTGAGGGGCTAGCAGTTGGTAGTGGCTTACTCATTGCTACGGCTTGTGATTTTCGGATCTCCACTCCAGATGCTCGCTTTGGAATTCCGGTAGCGAAGACTCTAGGCAATTGTTTATCTCCTAGCAACTTATCCTGGCTGAGTACGCATCTTGGTGTACCGACAGTAAAGCGCATGCTGCTCGCCGCTGAATTAATTCATGCACCTGAATTACTCCACGCAGGCTACCTCTATCACGTAGCCGATTCAGAAGAAATTACGCAAGCTGTAGAAGTGTTGGCAAACCAGTTGGCTGTACTTGCGCCGATCACTCAGAAGGCAAGCAAGCTGACTTTAGCGCGTCTCATGGATAGCAATTTACCCGACTGCGCCTCACTGATGCGTGAAACCTATAACAGCGCAGACTTCAAAGAAGGGGTTAATGCCTTCCTTGAAGGGCGTCCACCACAGTGGCTCGGTAAGTAAGTATTTAAACGAT
>CAIKGX010000068.1 GCA_903827075.1 uncultured beta proteobacterium
AAGATATGTGCCATCTCCCCTATGAATTGCTTAGACTGCTCAAGGGGCAAAGTGGATGCAAACTCTAAAATGACAGATAAATGATCTGGCAACTCATTGGCGCTAAGCTCCATCCCACCATCTTTATAGGTCTGTAATAAATCCACCATAGCCTGACCACGCTCTCGAGAGTCACCATGCACATGCTCAAAGAGATGTAAAGATGTAGCTCTACCGCGATCAAAGCATTCGACATACTCCTCTTGAAGCTCATATAAATCGGTGGATTGAATATGCTCAGAAAAATCTAAAAGCCCAGACTTCACTTTCTTACTGAGCTTTGGAATTTCCTGTAAAGCTTGGGTAATTTCAGTTAAATGTGAAATGACCTCAGGCTCTGGGTACTGCAGCAAAGTTGATAATGCTCTTAGCGGTATGGAATGTTTCATCATCTCTCCTTAGATCGCAGGCTTAATTGGAATAGTGCGGCGTTTAGTGCCACCAAATAAACTCGCTTCTGAATCACCATCAGAACAACCATTGCCAAAAGTAAAGCCGCAGCTACCCTTCATATCAAATGTATTTTCTGCATACTCTTTATGGGATGTAGGAATCACAAAGCGATCTTCGTAATTGGCAATCGCCATAATCTGATACATATCTTCGACTTGATCTTCGGAAATTCCTGCCTGCTCTAGAGCGGCCATATTACGCGTACCATCCACATGCTTATCACGCTGCCATGCCCGCATTGCTAGCATCTTTTCAAGAGCAGAAATCACTGGAGCCTCATCACCTGCTGTCAACATATTAGCCAAATACTGAACTGGAATTCGTAGCTGCTTAACATCAGGAATGTGTCCGTTAATCCCTACAAATCCAGCCTCTACAGCGCCGGTAATAGGTGATAGAGGAGGAACATACCAAACCATAGGTAATGTTCTGTACTCAGGGTGCAGTGGCAATGCAATCTTCCAATCCATTGCCATCTTATACACAGGACTCTTCTTGGCAGACTCCAACCACGATGCTGGAACACCATCAGCTAAGGCCTGTTTTTGGACCTCTGGATCATGAGGATCTAAGAAGACCTTTAACTGGGCTTCATAGAGGTCTTTTTCATTTTCAACACTAGCTGCGTGCTCAATTTGATCGGCGTCATATAGCATCACGCCAAGGTAGCGAATACGGCCTACACATGTCTCAGAGCATACCGTTGGCTGACCCGCCTCAATACGGGGATAGCAAAAAATACACTTCTCTGCTTTGCCGCTTTTCCAGTTGTAGTAAATCTTTTTGTACGGACAGGCAGAGACACACATACGCCAACCACGACATTTATCCTGATCAATTAGAACAATGCCATCCTCTTCGCGCTTATAAATCGAGCCAGATGGGCAAGATGCTACACAGGCTGGGTTTAGACAATGCTCGCAAAGTCGCGGCATATACATCATGAAGGTATTTTCAAATTGACCGTATACATCCTTTTGCATTTGGTCAAAGTTCGTATCCTTACTACGCTTAGAGAATTCACCACCCAGAATTTCTTCCCAGTTTGGACCCCACTCAATCTTCTCCATACGTTTGCCCGTGATTAAACTTCTAGGGCGAGCAGTAGGGGTAGCTTTCGACTCTGGAGCATTTTGCAGATGCTCATAATCAAAAGTAAACGGCTCATAGTAGTCATCAATCTCAGGCAGGTTTGGATTGCCAAATAAATTCATCCAAATTTTGGATCGTCCGCCCTGCTTTGGCTCAATCTTGCCATTGCTCTTACGTATCCAACCACCCTTCCACTTTTCTTGATCTTCCCAATTTTTGGGATAACCAATGCCAGGCTTTGTTTCTACATTATTAAACCAAGCGTATTCCATGCCCGGACGATTTGTCCAAACCTGTTTACAAGTAACAGAACAAGTGTGGCAACCAATACACTTATCGAGGTTTAAGACCATGCCTATTTGTGCGCGAATTTTCATCTTTATTCTTCTCCGTTACGCTTGAACTGTGTTGGCGTTTTCACTATCTAGCCAATCAATATTTCGCATCTTCCGAACAGTTACAAACTCATCACGGTTAGTTCCAATCGTGCCGTAATAATTAAATCCATAACTTAACTGCGCATAACCGCCAATCATGTGCGTTGGTTTGAGGACAATTCTCGTCACAGAGTTATGAATACCGCCGCGTATACCCGTAATTTCAGATCCTGGGGTATTGATGATCTTCTCCTGCGCGTGATACATCATGACCATTCCAGGATTGACCCGCTGACTTACCACTGCTCGAGCAGCAATTGCGCCATTGGTATTAAATAACTCAACCCAATCGTTATCTACAATTCCTGCTTTAGTAGCATCATCTTCACTTAACCAAACTACTGGACCACCCCGATTTAAGGTCAACATCATGAGGTTGTCACTATAAGTTGAATGAATACCCCACTTTTGATGGGGCGTAATAAAATTAAGCACAATCTCCGTATTCCCATTAGGCTTAATACCGCGGATTTCATTAATGGTTTTAAGATCTACTGGTGGTCTGTAAGAGACAAATCCCTCACCAAATGCTCGCATCCACTTATGGTCTTGATAGAACTGTTGACGGCCTGTCAATGTTCTCCAAGGAATATATTCGTGGACATTGGTATAGCCAGCGTTATAGGAAACTTTTTCACTCTCCAAACCAGACCAGGTAGGTGAACTAATGATTTTTCTAGGTTGCGCTTGAATGTCCCGGAAACGAATCTTTTCATCTTCACGATGCAAAGCCAAATGGGCATGCTCAAGACCAGTAATCTTAGATAAAGCATCCCATGCCTTAACCGCCACATGACCATTGGTTTCTGGAGCAAGCATGAGTACGACCTCGGCGGCATCAATATCGGTAGATATTTTTGCCATACCCTTCATTTCACCATGCTCAACTCGGCCATTAAGCTGACGTAACTGCTCAACTTCATCCTTGGTATCCCAAGCAATTCCTTTGCCGCCATTGCCTATCTTGTCCATCAATGGGCCAAGTGCCGTAAAACGGTTATAAGTATTGGGGTAATCGCGCTCAACTACTGCAATCTGTGGAGCCGTTTTACCAGGAATTAGATCGCATTCACCCTTCTTCCACTCTTGCACATCAAATGCTTGCGCCAATTCAGCTGGTGTATCGTGCATCAACGGCGTCATCACAATTTCTTTTTCGACTCCGAGATGACCAATGCATACCTCTGAGAATTTCTTGGCAAATCCCTTGTAAATATCCCAATCACTGCGAGCTTCCCATGCAGGATCGACCGCTGTTGATAAAGGGTGGATAAATGGATGCATATCACTAGTATTCAAATCATTCTTCTCATACCAAGTTGCCGTTGGGAGAACAATGTCAGAGTACAAACAAGTGGTGCTCATCCGAAAATCTAGCGTTACTAATAGGTCTAATTTTCCTTCAGGAGCTTTCTCATGCCATTCCACTTCGGATGGCCTTGCTTCATCTGTACCTAAGTCTTTACCCTGAACGCCATTGCTAGTACCTAATAGATGTTTGAGAAAGTACTCATGGCCTTTACCTGAGGATCCCAGTAAATTGGATCTCCAAACAAACATATTGCGTGGCCAGTTATTAGGGTGATCTGGATCCTCGCAACTCATTTTTAAAGAGCCAGATTTCAAGCTATCAACCACATACTGTTTTGGATCTTTTCCAGCAGCAATCGCTTCTTTCACCACCTCAATCGGATTGGTCTTTAGCTGTGGTGCTGATGGCAACCAACCCATGCGCTCAGCACGGACGTTGTAATCAATCATGCTGCCTTGATAATCCTCTTTATTCGCTAATGGAGATAGAACCTCTTCCATTCCCAACTTTTCATAACGCCATTGATCCGTATGAGCATAGAAAAAGCTAGTCGAATTTTGTTGACGTGGGGGACGTATCCAATCAAGCGCAAATGCCAATGGGGTCCAGCCAGTTTGTGGGCGCAGTTTTTCTTGTCCAACATAGTGAGCCCAACCACCGCCGCTTTGACCGATACAGCCACACAACATCAACATATTGATAATGCCGCGGTAATTCATATCGCAGTGGTACCAGTGATTCATTGCAGCGCCAATGATGATCATCGACTTGCCCTTGGTTTTCTCTGCGTTTTCAGCAAATTGACGGGCTACTGCAATCACCTGCTCGCGCTTCACACCCGTTATTGATTCTTGCCATGCTGGGGTGTAAGGGACATTGTCATCATAAGATTTTGCGCACTCACCACCAAGCCCCCGATCAATGCCATAATTTCCAGCAAGTAAATCAAAGACGGTAGCAACAAATACCTCTTTCGTGCCCTCACCTTCAACCAATGTCATCTTTTTGGCTGGGATATTCTGCACCAATACATCATTTTGTTTATTAGCTTCAAAATATGGAGTATCAATACCGCCAAAGTAAGGAAATCCTACTGGAACCACTTCATGTAAGAGCTGATCATCCATTAAGGACAATTTCAAATTCACATCGTTACCATAGCGAGCTTCTTTGGCTTCTAGATTCCATTTACCTTGATCTTTGCGACCTTCAGGCCCCCATCTAAATCCAATGGATCCATTAGGAACTACGGGCTTACCAGCCGTATCAAATGCGACTGTCTTCCATTCCGCGCCATTGGTTTGACCAAGTCCGCCTTCAAAATCACTAGAACGGGCATACCTACCGGGAACTAATACCGCTCTGCCATCTTCGAGAATTTTTTCCTCGAGTAGAACTAAATTGGGCATATCTGTATAACGACGCACATAGTCATCAAAATATTCAGTACGCTTAGTGAAATAGAACTCTTTCAAGATCACATGGCCCATCGCCATTGCTATAGCAGCATCGGTACCCTGCTTTGGATGCATCCAGATATCTGCCAATTTAGAAACTTCGGCATAGTCAGGTGTGATGGCAACCGTCTTGGCGCCTTTGTATCTCACTTCTGTAAAGAAATGTGCATCAGGCGTACGTGTTTGAGGAACATTAGATCCCCAAGCAATGATGAATGTCGAGTTATA
>CAIKGX010000069.1 GCA_903827075.1 uncultured beta proteobacterium
TAGCCAAATTTGGCAACCAGGTCAGCGACGACTTTGTCTTTGTAGTGTTCTTGAAAACGTGTGCTCATAATTTCTCCGTACCCCTTATGCGCTTAAAGTCGCGCCAGTGGTTTTGAGGAAACGCTGCTTTTTACCATCGACGAGTTTGATACCAACACGTGATGGTTTGCCGTTACCGTCAACCACAGCCACATTAGAAATGTGAACAGGCATCGTCTTGTCAATCATGCCGCCAGTAACACCAGCAGCAGGATTAGGCTTAACGCTCTTTTTATAAATATTCACGCCCTCGATTACTAGTTTGTTCTCGAGAACAGCCGTTACTGTTCCTTGCTTGCCCTTATCACGGCCAGTCAATAGAACAACGGAATCACCTTTACGAATCTTTTTCATATCAGCCTCTTAAATAACTTCGGGGGCGAGAGAAACGATCTTCATGAACTTTTCAGTACGCAATTCGCGTGTGACTGGTCCAAAGATACGTGTGCCAATGGGCTCTAACTTAGCGTTGAGCAATACCGCAGCGTTTGCATCGAACTTAATCAATGAACCGTCTGGACGGCGAACACCCTTAGCAGTTCTCACTACTACGGCGTTATAAATGTCACCTTTTTTTACACGGCCACGTGGAGCAGCGGATTTCACGCTAACTTTGATGACATCTCCAATACTGGCGTAACGACGCTTAGAGCCGCCCAATACCTTGATGCACAAAACTTCACTGGCGCCAGTATTATCGGCGACCTGTAATCTACTTTCGGTCTGAATCATTTTCTAATCCCCAACTTGTTAGCCAAAGGCAAACAGTCTTGGTTCCGTCTATGGGTTTTAACGAAAGCTAAAACCCGGAATTAATGAAAAAACACTGCTTCTCTCAATAAAACCAGAGAAGCCTTCTATCTTACTACGTAAAACAGGAATTTGGCAATGAATTTCGCCAAATTCCCTAATATTTCTTTAAATACCCTTTGACTCTTGAACTAAACGGGTAACAACCCAAGATTTAGTACGTGAAATTGGTCTAGATTCAGCAATTTCAACGGTATCACCCATCTTGTATTGACCAGCTTCGTCATGAGCGTGGTATTTCTTAGACTGTCCAACATATTTGCCATAAAGCGCATGTTTTACTTGGCGCTCAACTAGCACAGTCACAGTTTTTTGCATTTTGTCGCTAACGACACGGCCCACGAGGGTGCGGCGCAAGGGTTTAGATAATTCTGTCATATCCCTTTTTCCTTATTTCTGTGCAGTTTTTTGGGTAATGAAAGTCTTTACACGAGCAATGTCGCGCTTAGTCTTACCCAATTGGCTGGTATTTGTGAGTTGCTGAGTGCCTTTTTGCATACGGAGCTTAAAGCTTGTCTTTAATAGCTCTGTTAATTCTGCGTTCAAGGCAACCAGATCTTTAGTTACTAATTCTGAATTTTTCATAATATCTATCCCAATCAACCTAAGTGACGAATCACGAATGTTGTTTGCAAAGGCAACTTAGCTGCTGCAAGCTTAAAAGCTTCGCGCGCTAAAGTTTCATCTACACCGTCCATCTCGTACAAAATCTTGCCTGGTTGAATTTCAGCTACGTAATACTCTGGATTACCTTTACCGTTACCCATACGTACTTCGGCTGGCTTTTGTGAAATTGGCTTATCTGGGAAAATGCGAATCCAGATACGACCACCACGCTTAATATGACGGGTCATTGCGCGACGTGCCGACTCGATTTGACGAGCGGTTAAACGTCCACGACCAACGGCCTTCAATCCAAAGTCACCAAAAGCTACTGAGCTACCGCGTGTTGCCACACCGGTATTGCGACCTTTTTGTTCCTTACGATACTTGCGACGCTTTGGTTGTAGCATGCTTACTCTCCTGACTTCTGCGCTTCAGCACTAGGGGCTTCAACGACTTTAGGTGCACGCTTAACTGTTGGCTTAGCAGCAACTAAAGGCTTGCTATCAGCTGCTGGTTTACGTGCGGTTGTTTTTGCCGGTGCGCGACGTGGCTTTTTCTCTTCAGCTGCTGGCTCTGCTGTTACTGCAGGAGCATCAGCACCACGGCCCAATGTATCGCCTTTGTATACCCAAACTTTTACACCGATGATGCCGTATGTTGTTTCCGCTTCCGAAGTAGCGTAATCGATATCAGCTTTCAATGTATGAAGTGGAACACGACCTTCACGATACCATTCGCGACGTGCAATTTCAGCACCGTTCAAACGACCAGATGACATGATCTTGATACCTTGTGCACCAAGGCGCATTGCATTTTGCATTGCACGCTTCATTGCACGGCGGAACATGATGCGCTTTTCGAGCTGCTGCGTAATAGAATCAGCGATCAATTGAGCATCAA
>CAIKGX010000070.1 GCA_903827075.1 uncultured beta proteobacterium
CTTATATTTAAAGGGCACCAACTGATTAACGTCAGTCTTAGCATTAATCACGCTCTTATCAGCAGCATTAACGCGATGCGCTACTCCACCTGTCAATGAAGCTGCTTCTAATGCTGCAGGTGCAGCAACTTGAGGTGCAATCGCAACTTGGTCTGGCTCTGGGCGCTGTGACTCTACTGCTAGCGGTTGCGGTGCAATGCCAACTTTCGCGAGTGCGGGAGCTACTTCCTCATCCCAATTCAACATAACTTTCTCCTAAATTCTTTTCTTTTTTCAATCAGCAAGCAAATGGCTTACTGACATGCTTCACATTCTTCAAAGCCAGCATCACCTGGGCGCATTGTGCAAACTGGGCCATCCGCTTCTTGGGCTGCAGCTGCTGCATCGGTACCATTGACACCGCCGCCACTAGATACGGAATTGAGCTGGCCACTAGTCACAGTGGATTTTTCAACGTGAGTAGCAGCCATCGTGCGGAGGTAGTAAGTCGTTTTAAGACCACGCAACCATGCCAGCTTGTAGGTGTCATCCAATTTCTTCCCTGATGCGCCACCCATATAGATATTTAATGACTGTGCTTGATCAATCCACTTCTGCCGACGTGAGGCCGCCTCAACTAACCAACTTGGCTCTACTTCGAATGCAGTGGCATATAAATCACGCAAATCCTGTGGAACGCGATCAATCTTAGACAAAGTGCCATCAAAGTACTTCAAATCAGCAATCATGACTTCATCCCAGAGGCCGCGGTCCTCCAAATCACGGACCAAGTACTCATTCACTACGGTGAATTCACCTGACAGGTTCGATTTCACGAACAAGTTCTGGAATGTAGGCTCAATACAAGCAGATACACCAATAATGTTAGAAATCGTTGCTGTAGGTGCAATCGCTACACAATTAGAGTTACGCATACCGTGTTGCTTGATGCTTGCCCGTAAGCCATCCCAATTCATAGTGGAAGACCCATCTACCTCAAGGTAGCCACCGCGCTCTTGTGCCAAAAGTTGTACTGAATCCTGTGGAAGAATGCCACGGTCCCATAAAGAGCCTTTATAGGTGCTGTAAACACCGCGCTCTTGTGCCAACTCATTGGAGGCTTGATAGGCGTAGTAGCAAACTGCTTCCATAGAGGAATCAGCAAACTTCACAGCCTCATCGCTAGCATAAGGAATACGCTGCATATGCAAGCAATCCTGGAATCCCATGATGCCCATGCCAACAGGACGATGCTTTAAATTCGAATTGCGCGCCTTAGCAACGGCGTAATAGTTGATATCAATTACGTTATCTAACATACGCATTGCAGTGCGAACTGTTTTTTGGAGCTTCTCGTGATCCAAAATCATCTTGCCAGAAGCATCTGTAGTCATGTGAGCAGTTAAGTTCACAGAGCCCAAGTTACATACTGCAATTTCGCTCTCATTGGTATTGAGGGTGATCTCTGTACACAAGTTAGAAGAGTGAACTACGCCAATATGTTGTTGTGGGCTACGAATATTGCATGGATCTTTAAAAGTAATCCATGGGTGACCCGTTTCAAACAACATACCCAACATCTTGCGCCATAACTGCTGCGCAGGAATTCTACGGAATGGCTTTAATTCACCTCTATCGGCTTTTTGCTCGTAAGCTACATAAGCTTCTTCGAATGCTTTGCCATATTTGTCATGCAAGTCTGGGGTGTTTGATGGTGAGAACAATGTCCACTCGCCACCCTCCATTACGCGCTTCATGAACAAGTCAGGAATCCAGTTGGAGGTATTCATATCATGGGTACGACGACGATCATCGCCCGTGTTCTTGCGCAACTCTAAGAACTCTTCAATATCTAAGTGCCAAGTTTCGAGATAGGCACAAACTGCGCCCTTGCGCTTACCACCTTGATTCACCGCAACAGCAGTGTCGTTCACTACCTTCAAGAAAGGAACCACGCCTTGTGACTTACCGTTAGTACCTTTGATATGGCTTCCCAAGGCGCGAACGTTGGTCCAGTCATTACCTAAACCACCGGCAAACTTAGACAAAAGCGCATTTTCTTTTAAAGCCTCATAGATACCATCGAGATCATCTTCCACGGTAGTTAAGTAGCAGCTAGAAAGCTGTGGACGGGTCGTTGCCGAATTAAACAGGGTTGGCGTGCTGGACATGAAATCAAATGTAGAGAGGATTTCATAGAACTCAATCGCACGACGCTCTCGATCCAATTCATTCAAAGAGAGGCCCATCGCCACGCGCATAAAGAAAGCCTGTGGCATTTCAATACGGCGATCTTCAATGTGCAAGAAATAACGGTCATACAAAGTCTGGAGACCAAGGTAGTTGAACTGTAAGTCACGGCTAGCATTTAAAGCGGCGGCCAATCTAGGCAAATCAAACTCACGCATACGTGGATCTAACAACTCCGCTGAAATACCCTCGTTTATGTATTTCGCAAAATACGTGCTGTATTCAGCCTGCATGTCGCCTTGCAATACTTCCTGACCTAAGATTTCTTTACGGATCACGTGCATCAAGATACGCGCAGTAACTTGGCTGTACGCAGGATCTTTTTCAATCAAGGTCCGTGAAGCCAAAATAGCAGAGTCATACACCTGAGCCATTGGTACACCATCATATAAATTCTTGATAGTTTCAGTAATGATCGGTGTGGCATCAATGTGATTGCCCAATCCTTCGCAAGCCGCTTCAATCACGGTGCGCAAAGCGGCCATGTCCAACCACTTTTCAACACCGTTATCGCTCACCTTCATGCCGGACTCACCAGCTTGGGTAGCTATTTGAGCCTCTTGAGAGCTAACCTGCTGAGCCGCACGCTCTTGATTGCGCTTTTCACGATAAAGCACATAAGCGCGAGCAACGTTATGCTCACCACTGCGCATTAAAGCTAACTCAACCTGGTCTTGGATGTCTTCAATGTGGAAAGTGCCACCATTAGGGCGGCTACGCAATAAGGCATGAACCACTGCATGCGTTAATTGCTCCACTTGCTCACGGACACGGGCAGAGGCAGCACCTTGACCACCATTAACTGCCAAAAATGCCTTAGTAACTGCAATCGCAATTTTCGATGGCTCAAATGCCACCACTGAGCCATTGCGACGAATAATTTTGTAATCGGACAACTGGGTTGCCTGACTTCCTCCCACCCCACCAGCAATAAAGCTGGCAGAAGGGTTTTGGCTTAAGGCCCCAGTAGGGTTCAATCCTGGATTTTCAGCTCCAGAAGACTGGCTTGTAGTCTGGGGGTTGGCGTATGTCATGTTGCTCCTGCTTATATATAGTTATTTGGACAAAAAATCGTTAAAAAACAATGGGGTGTTGCTAAGTTCAAACACTACATCTAGTGTGTTGAAGTGCATTTGATACTAAGTATAGGGAATTATTCCCACTTTGGTAAGATATTTCTGATGAATATTGATCAGTATTTTTCCCTATATTTTTCAGGAAATTAGGGCGCATTTTGGTGCGTAATTTCTACCCTTAATTAGCTAAAGGGGAAGAAAGTGAGCGTGTACTCACATACTACAAAAGACCTCTATCTGGAATCTAATCCGTAGGGAAACTTATCCAAAAGAATTTGGGTTTTTGCCTGAAATTTATCCCAGTCAAACTGAATGCCAGGGTCAGTTTTTCTGTCTGGCGCAATATCACTGTGTCCAGCGAATTGAATATTGGGATAAGCAGCCTGAAGATGTTTGCTTAAATGTGTCAATGCTTGGTACTGAATTTCCTCAAAAGCATGATTGTTATCCCCCTCTAACTCAATGCCAATGGAAAAATCATTGCACTTTTCTCTACCCAAAAAGGAGGAAAGTCCCGCATGCCAGGCCTTATTTTGTGTAGAAACACATTGGATTACCTCACCCTTGCGAGAAATCAAAAAATGGCTCGAAACCCTCTGATCTGCGATCTCCTGGAAGTAAGGGTGCAAGGCTGGATTCAACTTATTCTGAAAAAAATCCACAATGAATGGAGTGCAATCGCGATCCTTGAACTCTCCAGGAGGCAAGCTGATGTGATGAATCACGGCTAAATCAGGAATTACTCCATCAGGGCGGTGATCTTGATTGGGCGATGGTCTCCAATGAGTAAAACCCGCCCACCCCTGGCTATCTATGCAATTGACATGTTCTGTTGAGCAATAAAAACGGTCTTCTTGTGCAATGGCCTCGGACTGTGGCATATGCACCCGGCAATATTGACACTGCACGATGGCCTGCGGCTCGGGAATCTTTGCCTGCTTTGCTTTGGTCTGGGTTTCTTGGGCCGCATTGAACTTAGCTTGCTTTTTCCCCTTAAGCCAAAGGTAAAAGCAGGTTGCGCCTAGCAATAGCAGCAGCCACTTTAGCAAAATCTCATGTCCTCTGAAGAATCACTTCTACAACAAAGCGGCTACCTACATAAGCCAAGAGCAATGCAGTGTAGGCACTCAATACCCAGCGGACAGCAGCACGACCGCGCAGACCTACTCGCCAACGCGCAACTATCAAACCAGCAAACAAAATCCAAGATAAGAGTGCAAAGATCGTTTTATGATCAAAAACCAAAGGCTTTCCAAATAACGCTTGTGAAAAAAGTAAGCCGGAAAATACCGTCAAACTTAAGAGCGCAAAGCCAACATAAAGTAAGTTGAATAAAAGGCTTTCCATCGTCATCAATGGTGGCAATTCCTCCAGCCAATGTGCTGCACGACTATTGGGAACAATGGCCAATTGGCGATGCAAGGCCCGATCTTGCAAACTCATTAACATGGCATGCATGGCCGCAAGACTGAGCAATCCAACAGAAATGGTTGCTACGATGAAGTGCCCCTTAAACCAAGGATCTGAGACCGCCTTAGGAGAAATTAAGGTGCCAGGGAATATAGCCGGTAAGGCAGCGCAAATCATGGCAAATAATAAGGAGAACCAGCGCAGACTGGATATCGGTAAAAACCAAGATTGAAACCAGTAAAAAGCTAAGCCAACCCAAGCAATCAAAGAAAGATCTTGAGCAAAGCCAAATACAAATCCCTGCGGAGTAAAGACAGAATCATGCAACACTATGCCGTGAATAAGCAAAATGAGGAAAATAGCCGCCTGCACCAGGCTAATAAATAGCCCAGTCTCTACTTTGACCTTGGCTTTAAGACTCAAAATCAGCAAAAGCAGTAAATAAAGTGCAGATGGAAGCCATCCGTAACTCGAGTAACTTAAAATATCCATCTGGAAAGTCTAATCGATAAATGCTAGAAAACCTCACCGACCGTCTATCTCGTGTTGTTAAAACAATGCGAGGGCAAGCACGCCTTACTGAGAGCAACACCGCCGAAATGTTGCGGGAGATCCGCTTAGCCTTACTGGAGGCCGACGTTGCCCTTCCAGTAGTGAAATCTTTGCTTGAGCAAATTAAATTTAAAGCCCTTGGTGAGGATGTGGTTGGCAGCCTCAGCCCTGGGCAAGCCTTAGTTGGTGTAGTTCAACGAGAGCTTGCGCAGGTGATGCGTGGAGACACCAATCAAAGCGGAGAACTCAATCTCAACACACAACCGCCAGCAGTCATATTGATGGCAGGCCTCCAGGGAGCAGGTAAAACTACCTCTGTCGGTAAGCTTGCCAAATTTCTGCAAGAAAAAAAGAAAAAAAAGGTTCTTACTGTTTCATGTGACGTTTACCGACCTGCAGCTATTGAGCAGTTAGAGACTGTTAGCAAACAAGTTGGTGCTGAATTTTTCCCAAGCAACATCAAGCAAAAGCCCAATGACATTGCTACTGCAGCCCTAGATTGGGCTCGTAGACACTACTTTGACGTAGTGATTGTGGATACGGCCGGCCGCTTAGGCATTGATGAAGTGCTCATGCAAGAAATCAAAACTTTACATGCGAGCCTCAAGCCAATTGAAACCTTATTTGTAGTCGATGCAATGCTAGGTCAAGATGCCGTCAATACTGCCAAAGCTTTCCATGAAGCCCTACCCCTCACTGGCGTTATTCTCACCAAACTTGATGGTGATTCACGTGGTGGTGCAGCTCTCTCTGTTCGTCAAATTACCGGTGTGCCACTGAAGTTTATTGGCGTTGCCGAGAAAATGGATGGTCTTGAAGCATTTGATGCGGACCGCATGGCAAGCCGAATCTTGGGCATGGGTGACATTCTTGCTTTAGTTGAACAAGCACAGCAAAACGTAGACGTTGCCAAAGCTGAAAAGCTCGCAACAAAGATATCTAGGGGCGGTTTTGATCTCGGCGACTTTAGAGATCAACTTGCACAGATGCAACAAATGGGCGGTATGGCGAGCTTAATGGATAAATTGCCTAATCACATGGCGCAGGCAGCCTCCAAAACAAATTTGAGTGCTGCTGATAAGCAAACCAAGCGTATGCGCGGCATCATCGATAGCATGACGCCAAAAGAACGTGCTAAACCTGAAATATTAAAAGCCACCCGCAAGCGTCGCATTGCAGCCGGCGCAGGTGTCGAAGTTCAAGAAGTCAATCGCCTGCTAGCTCAGTTTGATCAAATGCAAACCATGATGAAGCAGTTCAAGGGTGGCAAGATGGCTCGCACCATGGCATCTATGGCTGCAAAAAGAGCCGCCAAAGGCATTGGCGGACTCTTTAAAAAATAACAGCGAAGTAGTTATTTAAATTAAGAAATTAATTTTTTAGCTTTATCAACTGCAGCAATGACTTTTGCTTTAATTTCTGAGAGCGGAATATTTTGCGACTCAGCATCAGTACGGCCTTTAAATTCCACCTGATCATCAGCCAGGCCACGATCACCAATCACAATCCGAAACGGTATGCCAATCAACTCCCAGTCAGCAAACATGGCGCCTGGACGCTCACCGCGATCGTCAAGCACGACATCCATACCAGCAGCAACTAGCTCATCATGCAATTGATCAGCAGCAGCCTTAACGGCCTCCGATTTATCGTAATTCATTGGGCAGATCACCACTTCAAATGGCGCCATGGAAATAGGCCAAATAATGCCACGATCATCGTGACCTTGTTCAATAGCGGCCCCCAGCAATCGAGTTACACCAATGCCATAGCAACCCATGACCATTGCTTGTGACTTTCCTTGTTGATCAAGATAAGTACAGCCCATTGCCTCAGAGTAATTTGTACCTAACTGAAACACATGCCCAACTTCAATACCCCGACAAATATCAACCACTCCTTTACCATCTGGCGAGGGATCACCAACAACTGCATTACGCAAATCCATCACCAATGGTTCAGGCAAGTCACGACCCCAATTAACCCCAGTCAAATGATGACCAGCTTCATTGGCGCCACAAACAAAATCTGACATATTAGCAACCGTGCGATCAGCAACCACAGTGACATTAACAGAGACGCCAACTGGCCCTAGGTAACCAGCAGGAGCATTACAGGCCTGTCTGATTTCTGCTTCGGAGGCAAAGCGGGACTCACCCATACCGGCAATCTTGCTGGCCTTAATTTCATTAAGTTCGTGATCACCACGAATCAATAACATGAATAATTTTGCTGGGCCCTCTTCTTGGTCAGCGGCAAACAATAGGGACTTGACGGTATCTTCAAGAGGAAGATTTAACAACTTCGCTACGTCGGCGCAATTCGTTTGATCAGGTGTCGCCACCTTTTGCATTGCTTGATTGGCATCAGCCCGATTAGCAAGCAAAGCAAGTGACTCAGCAGCCTCCAAATTCGCAGCGTAATCAGAAGTGGGGCAATAAACAATCGCATCTTCCCCAGTATCAGCAATCACATGGAACTCTTGACTGCCAGACCCACCAATAGCACCATTATCTGCAGTCACCGCACGAAACTTCAAACCCATGCGCTTAAAGATACGTGTGTACGCATCAAACATGATTTGATAGGATTTCTTTAAACCCTCTGTATCGCGATCAAAAGAGTATGCATCTTTCATACTGAACTCACGACCACGCATGATGCCAAAACGCGGACGGCGTTCATCACGGAACTTCGTCTGAATTTGGTAAAAATTCACTGGTAACTGCTTGTAGCTTTTAATCTCATTACGCGCCAAATCGGTCACCACCTCTTCAGATGTAGGCTGAATTAAAAAATCGCGATCATGACGATCTTTAATACGAAGCAACTCAGGTCCCATTTTTTCCCAACGGCCCGTCTCTTGCCATAACTCGGCAGGCTGAATCATCGGCATGAGCAATTCGATAGCACCGGCACGATTCATCTCTTCGCGAATGATGTTTTCCACTTTACGAATGGACTTTAAACCCAGCGGCAAATAGTTATAAATACCAGCGCTGAGCTTGCGAATTAAACCGGCGCGCACCATGAGTTTGTGCGAAACCACCTCAGCGTCAGAGGGGGCTTCTTTTAAGGTGGCGAGAAATGATTGTGAGGCTTTCATGTATGGATATAATCAAATCGTTGATTTTAAAGGATTTGAGGCACGATCATGCTTGACCGTGAAGGGTATCGACCCAATGTCGGCATTGTCCTCCTTAATAGCCGTAACGAGGTTTTCTGGGGAAAACGCGTTGGGCAGCATTCGTGGCAGTTCCCACAGGGCGGGATACAACATGGTGAAAGCCCCGAACAGGCTATGTACCGCGAATTGCATGAGGAGGTGGGCTTGCTGCCAGAACATGTCCAAATTATTGGACGGACTAGGGATTGGCTTCGTTATGACGTCCCTGAGGAGTTCTTACGCCGTCAACATGCCACAAGAGCTCACCGAGCCAGTTATCGTGGCCAAAAACAAATTTGGTTTCTCTTGCGCTTAGTGGGTTTAGATAGTGATATCCATCTACGAGCCTCAGAACACCCTGAATTCGATGGCTGGCGCTGGGTGCCTTTCTGGATTCAACTGGATTCAGTAATTGATTTCAAGCGCGAGGTTTATCAGCTTGCGCTTTCTGAGTTGGCGCGTTATTTATCCCGTGGCCTTCGTTTACAGCAACTCACCTGGGGCTCCCCATTAGATCTCTTTCAGTCTTTTTACGCAGATAATGAAGATCAGCCCAAAGAAACCAAACCTACAGATAAGCCGCTATGACCTTCCTTTGTAAACGCATTTCACTTTATACCTTTGGCTTTTCTTTGGCTCTTGGCTTAGCCGCCTGTGCAGGGGATGCCCTAGAAAGCGGCTTAGATCCATTTGCACCCATGGTATTTAAAGAAGGTGTGACAGCAATGCCCTTAAATCCACCCAATAAAGCGACCACCCAACCATTCTATGTTTCCCAGCACACTATTTTCAAATTTGCGGTCGATACCAACTCCATTTTGATTGGAGCAGATGGGGTGACACGATATATCGTTATTCTCACTAGTCCAAATGGCAATGACCAAGTTCAATATGAAGGGATTCGTTGTGATTCATTTCAGTGGCGTTTGTATGGAACCTTTGAAAATGGGGCTTGGAAAGAAAATCCCCTATCGTCTTGGCGAGGTATTCAAAGCAATGTACCCAATCGATATCAAGCAGCTTTAGCTCAGGGCGCTTTTTGCAACTTCAGCTCCCAAGAAAAGAATATCAAAGCCATTCTGCAATCACTAAATCCCGATGGATTTACTGGTCAAACCAAACCCTCGAATTCACTCGGGCAAATTAACTAGCTTTAAATTAGCTTGTAGTGAGGTGAGTACCAATTTTCTCGCCACTTAAGAGGCGGGTTAATACATTGGGCTCATGTCCGGAAGCAATCACGGTAGCGGCACCAGTTTGAGCCGCTACTTTAGCTGCCAGTACTTTCGTTAGCATTCCGCCTTTACTGAGTTCACTTGCTGCGCCGCCTGCCATTTGCTCTAAAGCTGGATCTCCAGCAACAGCATCGCTTAATAAAGTTGCGAAAGTATCTTGGCGTGGATC
>CAIKGX010000071.1 GCA_903827075.1 uncultured beta proteobacterium
CCACCATGTTTTCTGATACATAAACCGGAACGTGTTGACGACCGTTGTGAACAGCAATTGTCAGACCAATAAAGTCTGGGAGAATTGTTGAACGGCGTGACCAAGTTTTGATCGGTTTTTTGTCTTTGTTGGCTTGCGCGACTTCAACTTTAT
This sequence comes from uncultured beta proteobacterium, assembly GCA_903827075.1. Classification (GTDB taxonomy): domain Bacteria; phylum Pseudomonadota; class Gammaproteobacteria; order Burkholderiales; family Burkholderiaceae; genus Polynucleobacter. Next base: position 154 of record CAIKGX010000071.1, read on the forward strand.
TTACCAAGCTGGCTTCGCAAAATGGGCCTTTTTTAGCTGAACGTGTCATATCTATTTTTCCTTAATCGCTTAGCGCTTCTGACGGCGTTGAACGATCATCGATGTTGTACGCTTGTTACGACGTGTACGATAACCTTTGGTTGGTGTGCCCCATGGGGATACAGGTACGCGGCCTTCGCCAGTCTTACCTTCACCACCACCATGTGGATGGTCTACTGGGTTCATTGCCACACCGCGAACGGTTGGGCGAATACCACGCCAGCGATTTGCACCAGCTTTACCAATCACACGCAAGCTATGCTCTTCATTACCAACTTCACCAATCGTTGCACGGCACTCGATTAAGATGCGACGCACTTCACCGGAACGCAAGCGAACCTGAGCGTATACACCTTCACGAGCTAGCAATACTGCTGAACCACCAGCTGAGCGCGCAATCTGAGCGCCTTTGCCTGGCAACATTTCTACGCAGTGAATCGTGCTACCAACTGGAATGTTGCGGATTGGCAAGTTGTTACCAGACTTGATTGGGGCTTCAGAGCCACTCATCAATTGCTGACCAACAGTCATGCCTTTAGCGGCAAGAATGTAACGACGTTCACCATCAGCAAACACGATCAATGCAATATTTGCACTGCGGTTAGGATCGTATTCCAAGCGTTCAACTTTTGCTGGAATGCCATCTTTGTCATTGCGTTTGAAATCAACAACACGATAGTGATGCTTATGACCACCACCCTTATGACGGGTAGTGATATGTCCATTATTGTTACGACCCGCTTTTTGGAACTGTGGCTCTACTAACGCTGCAAAAGGTTTACCTTTATGCAGGTCAGGATTGACCACCTTGACCATTGAGCGACGACCTGGTGAGGTCGGTTTTGTTTTCATCAAAGGCATGATTAATTCGCCTCCGCTTCAAAGTTAATTTCTTGGCCTGGCTTCAAGCTGACGTAGGCCTTCTTAGTGTGGTCACGACGACCTTCAAAACGGCCATAGCGCTTTGGCTTACCTTTTTGATTTACGATTTGAACGGAGTCAACTTGCACCTTAAAGAGCAATTCAACAGCCAACTTCACATCGCTTTTATTAGCGTCGCGTGTCACTTGGAAAACTACTTGTTCGTTCTTCTCTGCAACCATGGTGGCTTTTTCAGAGATAACCGGTCCAAGCAGAACCTTCATTAGGTTGTGATCGTTTTTACGGACTTGGCTCATTTCAGCAACTCCTCAATTTTAGCGATCGCTGCTTTGCTAACCAATACTTTTTTGTATTGGACCAAAGCTAATGGATCAGCGTGCTGTGGCTCACATACAGCAACTTTATGCAAGTTACGTGATGCCAAGTACAAATTTTCACTAACTTGGTCAACAATGATCAAGACTGAATCCAAGCCCATTGCTTTCACTTTGTCAGCTAATTCTTTAGTCTTAGGAGCATCAAGATTAAATTGATCAACCACATTCAAACGACCTTCGCGTGCTAACTGAGACAAAATCGATCTCATACCAGCGCGGTACATTTTCTTGTTTACTTTTTGGCTGAAATTCTCTTCTGGAGAATTTGGGAATATACGACCGCCTCCGCGCCACAGTGGGGAGGAGCTCATACCAGCACGGGCACGACCAGTACCTTTTTGACGCCAAGGTTTTTTGGTTGTGTGCTTAACTTGCTCACGGTCCTTCTGTGCACGATTACCGCTACGTGCGTTAGCTTGGTAGGCCACAACAACTTGGTGTACCAAAGCCTCGTTATATTCGCGTTCGAATACTTCGGGTGATGCTTGAATGCCAGCACCTAAAGTTCCGTTGTCTTGGAGAAGCTTAAGTTCCATATTCGCTCTCCTTATTTCTTCTTCAACGGTGTCTTCACCGCTGGAGTAACAATAACTTTACCGCCTGGGGCACCGGGAATAGCGCCTTTAACCATGATGAGATTACGTTCTGCATCAATGCGTGCGATGACTAAATTTTGAACAGTGCGCGTATCGTCACCAAGGTGGCCGGTCATGCGCTTACCTGGGAAAACACGTCCTGGATCTTGCGCCATACCAATAGAACCTGGCACGTTATGTGAACGTGAATTACCGTGGGATGCACGGCCAGATTTGAAATGGTGGCGCTTGATGGTACCTGCGTAACCTTTACCAATCGTTACGCCCTGCACATCTACTTTTTGACCAGCTGTAAATGCAGTATCCGCAGGAATTACTTGTCCTGGCGTCATTTCTGCAATTTTGGCTGCGTCTAATTGAAATTCGTTGAGTCCGTTACCAGCCATGACACCTGCTTTAGCAAAGTGACCAGCCATTGATTTGGTAACGCGAGTAGCTCTACGGGTCCCATGGGCCAACTGGATAGCGTTATAGCCATCAGTTTCCTGGGTCTTTATTTGAGCAACCCTGTTATCGCTCACGTCGATTACGGTTACAGGAATCGCTTCCCCTTCGTCCGTAAAAAGACGGGTCATGCCGATCTTGCGACCGATTAAGCCTAAGCTCATATTCATGCTCCACGCCGACTTCGATTGGTCGGCAAAATTAATTTAAGTGATTTACAAGTAAAAGTACTTCTAAATCAATAAGTTACAACCATTTTAATGCTGATAAAGCCTTAAAATTCGCTCTATTAATTGAGCGAAGCCTTAGATTCTATCCCGAAAATGTAGTCTTGGCAAGCCAAAAAACTGGAAATACTAAATTACTGCAACTTAATTTCGACATCCACACCTGCTGGAAGATCTAATTTCATCAAAGCGTCTACTGTTTTCTCTGTAGGATCAATGATGTCCATCAAGCGTAAATGGGTACGAATTTCCATTTGATCACGTGAAGTCTTATTTACGTGTGGTGAGCGTAACAAGTCAAAACGTTCAATACGAGTAGGCAAAGGAATTGGTCCCTTAACAACTGCGCCTGTACGCTTAGCCGTATCTACGATTTCAGCCGCAGATTGGTCAATTAAACGATAGTCAAATGCCTTAAGACGAATACGAATTTTTTGGTTTTGCATATTAATTCCAAAGAGCGTTGCGGTGCTGCCGCGTTATACATCTAAAGAGCACGGTGACATCTGCAGCACAGACGTCACCGGTTAGCAAACCGCTAAATATATTTACAACTAATTAAGCCAAAATCTTTGCAACCACACCGGCGCCAACAGTACGGCCACCTTCACGGATCGCAAAACGTAAACCTTCTTCCATCGCAATTGGCGCGATGAGTTTGACGGTAATCGACACGTTATCACCAGGCATGA
>CAIKGX010000072.1 GCA_903827075.1 uncultured beta proteobacterium
AGGGCAAAAGTGATTAATTTCATTTCTTTAGTGCTATTTTTAGCTGGTATTGCCATTACCTTATTTCTCACTTTTAACCCCCAATACTCAAACGGATAAATCATCATCGAGCTTGGTGGATTCCCGCCCTGGGACAATAAGCAACACCACATCCGCCTTCGGGTGGTTTTTTATTTTGAACTGTCTCCTATGGGTCGGATGTGTTTATTGCGAGTTATGGGGTTTAAGGGCTCAAATCGGCCACTTTGAGGCTTTTAGTTACCCTCTAGTTTGGCGCATGGTGCTAGTAGACAAATATTAATGCCAAGGTAATAATGCTAGGAATTATCATGAATTAACCATTCTTCATTCTTTTAAGACCTAAGGCCCTTAAATTAAATATCTATTTATGAATTCATTCAGACCACATCAGTCGTGAAGCGACTTATTCTCCTAGGCATCATTCTTGGCGGTTTTGTTTATGCTTGGACTGCTGTTGACGTGATCAATCTCAGAGTGGTTGGACAGCCATCAATGACAGGGCCCATCCAAAAGAACTTAGAGCAACCCTTCTTTGAATCCCTCAAAGAGAAAACTGGTCTACCCATCACAGTTGAATATCGTACAGTCGATAAATTGGGTTTCAAGGATAATTATGAGCTTGCCATGTTAAAGAGTGGTATGTTTGAAATGGTCTCTTTGAGATTTTTACAGAATGCTCAAGAGGAGCCCAGCATTCTTGGAGCTGACTTGCCTGGGATTAATCCTAACTTCCAAACTGCACGTAAGGTAGGCGAAGCTTATGGGCCTGTCATTGATGAAAATTTACAAAAACGATTTGGAGTGAAGCTGTTAGGTATATGGACATTTGGCCCACAAGTAATCTTTTGCAATAAACCAATTCATCGATTATCTGATCTCAAAGGGCGTAAGGTGCGGGTCGGAGCCTCGACCTATGATGCATTAATTAAATCACAAGGAGGAATTCCTGTAGTGATTCCTTTTGATCGGGTAGCAGAGGCCTTATCTTCAAATATGGCTGATTGTGCTATCAGCAGTCAAACCTCAGCCTATTCAGCTAAGTGGCCCTTATATTTAACATATGTTTATCCGATTGCCACTCAAATGGGAGCGAATGGCATAGCGATTCGAGTGGATACCTGGAATAGATTTAGTGAAAGCCAGAAGCGGCAATTGCAAAGCGCTGTCAATGCCTATATCGATCAGACTTGGATCTATTCTGAGCAATTAAATAATCAAGCATCTGATTGCTTGCAAGGAAAGAGTGCTTGTGACTTAGGCGTTAAGTACAAGCTGATTCAGACTCCTGTTACCGAAGACGATAAGCTCTTTATGCGAAAGTTTGCACTGGAGCAATCATTTCCAGACTGGGCAGCTAATTGTGACAAATTAGAGCCCAATTGCTCTATGCGGTGGAAGGCAGTTTTGGACCCCATTTTGAAGCAGTCATATTAACGCTCATGAAATCCAAACTTTTCACCTCATTTCAACAAAGCGGTATTCAACTCAATATCGCTTCGCGACCATTGCAATTTATTGCAGCGCTATCAGCCCTCATTTTTGTTATTAACTTTACTTTAGAGGTTCTTGTTTCTTATGGGGCTTCTTACCCTCATCTTGTACAGGTGCTGTTGACTATTGGGATGCTGAGGTAGCGTCACTTAAAAGTGACGCAGACGCACTCAATGAGTTCTACCGTCAATTCCCAAGGACTGAGTCACACGCATTCAGGGACGAGAGCAAGCAGGCTATCTTTAACTTGACTAAGATCTATCAGCAGATAGACTACAACGACTCAATGATCAAGGACCACTACATTACTCGTGGATCATTCTATTGGAAGGATGGCATAAAGGATACTAAGGTTGTATGGACTCCCGACCAACGTGGGAGGTTTGCAATAAGTTGGGCTCCACCACAACGGATTCAAAATAATGTACATATCCGTAATGGGATTAAGTTTCCCGGTAACGAGCACATAGGATCGTTTGGTTGTGACTCGTATGACATCTCAGCAGTTGTCGGGGGTCGTGGATCTAATGGATCCCTTCACGGTATGACTAAGTTCCATATGGACGAGGCTCCTACGAATGAGTTTTTCTTGGAGTATATTGCAAGACCACAGACTGCGGAGATCTTCTTTGAGGAGGTCTTAATGGCGTGTGTGTTTTATGGTATGCCAATACTTATAGAAAACAATAAGCCAAGACTCCTATATCACTTTAAGAACAGAGGGTATAGAGGGTTTTGTATGAATAGACCCGACAAGCAGTATATAAAACTAACAAAGACGGAGAAGGAGCTAGGTGGTATTCCCAACTCATCTGAGGATGTCAAACAGGCACACGCATCAGCCATTGAGTCTTACATTGAGAAGTTTATTGGCTTTGATATGCTAGGTGCGTATAGGGATAGTGAGGAGATGGGATCAATGCCGTTTACTCGTACACTTGAAGATTGGGCAAAGTTTGACATTAACGATAGGACAAAGTTTGACGCTTCGATCAGTTCAGGACTAGCTATAATGGCTAATCAAAAGCACTTATATATGCCTGAGAAAAAAGAATCAAAATTAATTATTAACTTTGCTAAGTATACAAATGATGGAACAACAAGTCAATTGATTAAATGAAGAATCTAGCAATACAAATAAATGCAACGGGCTTTCCAAGTCAATTAGCAACAGATGCTGAAAAGGCATCACAGGAATTTGGACTAATGGTTGGACAAGCTATTCAATACGAATGGTTTAGAAAAGACGGAACGACTGCTCGTTATTATGGGCAGTGGAGAGACTTTCATAG
>CAIKGX010000073.1 GCA_903827075.1 uncultured beta proteobacterium
CCCCCATTGATGGCACCGTGCTGCGCGTGAACGCGCGCGCGGGTGAATTTGCGGCGACGGGCACTTTGCGCGAAGGCTTGGTGGTGATGGGGCAGCTCACGCCACTGCACATTCGCGTGGATGTGGATGAGCTTGATGCGTGGCGCTTTGACCCCAAGGGCAAAGCCCCCTCTACATTTACGGTAGAACTCCAAAACGGTTTGCGTAAAACCTTACCCTTTGAAGACAAGCGCGACTTTGAAGAGTCTCAAAAAGGATTTATTGCGGCGCCTGCCTATAAAACGATTATGGCTGACGCGGGTAACGTTGCTTGGGATATGGGTAGTTACGAATTTCTACTGCAGGGTAAGGACTTTGACAGCGTTCACCCCTCTTTACAGCGTCAAGCAATCTTGAATATGGGTTATGGCCTCTAAGAGGTTGTACCAGGAAAGATTTATCAAGTCCGCGGATTTGATTTGGCCAATATTAGTTTTATTAAGACCAATACCGGCTGGATTGTTTTTGACCCACTAACCGCTAAAGAAACTGCCCGTGCAGCACTGGAGCTAGTTAATGAAAAATTAGGTAAGCGCCCAGTGGTGGCGGTGGTGTACTCCCATTCTCATGGGGATCACTTCGGTGGTGTGCGTGGGGTAGTGGATGAAGCGGACGTGAAGAGCGGCAAAGTCAAAGTGATTGCACCTGCCGGGTTTATGGATCACGCTGTTGCTGAGAACGTCTATGCAGGTAATGCAATGACGCGTCGGATGTATTTCCAGTACGGCGTCTTATTGCCCCGTAGTCCATTTGGACACGTTGACCAATCGATTGGTAAAAATACTGCAGCTGGTAACTTGGGATTGATTGAGCCGAACGTTTACATTAACCAGCCATTTGAGAAGATGACAGTAGATGGTGTGGAAATGGAGTTCCAAAACACGCCTGGTACCGAAGCGCCTGCGGAAATGAATACCTATTTTCCGCAATTTAAGGCATTTTGGGCTGCAGAAAATATTACTGGCACTATTCACAACATCTACACCTTGCGAGGTGCCTTAGTACGCGACGCATTGGCCTGGTCTAAGAACATCAATAACTCTTTGTACCGCTATGGCAATGAGGCGCAAGTGATGTTCGCCTCACACTCCTGGCCACGTTGGGGTAATGAACGCATTCAGGAAGTGATGCGTACGCAACGTGACAGCTATGCGCATTTGAATAATGAAGTACTTCACCTTGCTAATAATGGCGTGACCATCAATGAGGTGCATAACGTCTACAAACAACCAGAGAGCCTGAAGTCTCAATGGGCTGCGCATAGTTACCATGGCTCGGAAGAGCACAACAGTCGTGCGGTGATTAATCGTTACCTAGGTTACTGGGATGCTAATCCTGCCACTTTGATTCCTTTGTCACCCAGTGACTCTGCACCGCTGTATGTGGAGATGATGGGTGGTTCTGCCAAGATCATGGCCAAGGGCAAACAACTCTATAAGCAAGGCAAATATCGCCAAGCGATGGAGATTGTCAATAAGTTGGTTTACGCAGAACCCAATAACACCGCAGCGAAAGATTTACTCGCAGACATTTTTGAACAGATTGGCTATCAAAAAGAAAGCCCTAGTGTGCGCAATAGTTTCTTGGGCGCTGCTTATGAATTGCGTCACGGCATGCCCTCAGGCGCCTCGCCGAAGTCCAATGGTCCGGACATGATTAAGGCAATGACTACTGAGCTTTGGCTGAATTCTTTGGCTATTAGCATGGATAGCAAAAAAGCTGCTGGTATGAAATTTACTATCAACCTCGATACGCCTGACAATGGTGAGAAGTTTGTAGTGGAGATGAGTAACTCTGCATTAACCAATATCAAAGGTCAGCAAGCCAAGACTCCAACACTCACCATTGTGATTAACCGTAGTGACTTAGAAAAAATCATGGGCGGCCAAACCACTTTTGAAAAACTCCTAGTGGAAGGTAAAGTGAAATTCGAGGGTGATCGCAAGGCATTCGATCAACTCCGCAGTACGCTCACCACATTTACCCCAGACTTTGAGTTAATGCCTGGTACAAAAGCGAAGAAGCCTGCGCCAAAACCTAACCGAGATCCATTTGAGGCGCAAGAGTTGGCTATTACTGCAGGTGAGTAAGCGCATTGCCTGTACAGAAAAAGGACTCCGAGGAGTCCTTTTCATTGATTAAAAAATAGTAGTGTTCCAAAATTGTTGTTGACTTGTTGTTGACTTGTTGTTGACTTGTTGCTTAGGGATGAAAGGCGCCACCTTCTTCAAGTGCCTTAAGTTCATCGCCAGCAATACCGAGTTCCTTGAGTAACTCATTGGTATGTTCTCCCAGTAGCGGGGGATGTCGTGTTACTTCTTGGGGCGTCCCCATCATCTTGACGGCAAAGCCAATGTTCGGAACTTTGCCTTCAATCGGGTGATCTATTTCTATGCGCATCTTCCGATGCTGTCCATGTTCACTATCAAATGCTTGGGGGTATGTATTAATTGGTCCTGCCGGAATGCCGCCACCTAGAAGTAGCTCAACCCATTCCTCACTCGTTTTAGTAACGAAGGTCTTTTCTAGTTCTGTCGCCAGAATTAAACGATTGGCCAGGCGCAGTGGATTGGTTCTAAAAAGAGGATCTTCGAATAACTCGGGGCGGCCAATTTTTTCACAGAGTAATTTCCAGAGTTTTTGATTGGTAGCACCCATCACAAAGTAGCCATCAGAGGCTTTCATGGCCTGGTAGGGTGCACTCATATGGTTAGCTGTGCCCAGCTTATAAGGTTCAACGCCAGTACCCCAGTATTGCGCGGTATCCCAAATAGAAAACGCTAATGCGGAATCAAATAAGGAGGCGTCAATAAATTGACCCTCACCGGATTTAGTTTTACCAATATAGGCTGACAAGATTCCGTAAACCGCAAAGAGGGCGCAGCCAATGTCTGCTACAGGGACACCGGCTTTCACAGGTGGGCCATCGGGGTAACCCGTCACACTCATCACTCCTGACATCGCTTGCGCCATCAAATCAAAGCCGGGCCTATCTGCCCATGGACCTGTTTGGCCAAAGCCAGAAATACTGGCGTATACCAATCCCGGATTAATTGCCTTAAGTGTCTCGTAATCAATCCCAAGTTTTTTCATGACACCAGGACGATAGTTTTCGACCAGGATATCGGCAGTTTTTACTAGCTTGAAAAAGACCTCTTTGCCAGCATTGGTTTTAAGGTTAAGAGTCACGCTACGTTTGTTGCGGTTCATATTCAGAAAGCCCATGCTATCTGAACCCTTCATCTTAAATCCCATGGCACCACGGGTTTGATCACCCGTACCAGGGGGCTCGATTTTGATGACGTCCGCTCCCAAATCAGCTAGCAGCATGCAGCAATAGGGACCAGCCATAACTTGACTCACGTCAAGAACACGCACGCCTGCCAGGGGCAGCGGCTTAGTTATAGGTGTTTTCATCATTGTCTCAATTGCTTTTATATGTTTATATTGAATACTAATAATAGTCGTCAATATAAAAAAAGCACGGAGACAAGAAGATGAAGACATTTTCTACATGGGTTATGAGAAGCGTGGCATGTGTTGCTGTAGGTATGTGTAGTGCACTACCGCTTTCTGCACAGACTTTGCAAAACTTCCCCACTAAACCCATTCGATTGATTGTGGGATTTGCTCCTGGTGGCGGAACGGATATTGTGGCTAGAGCGATTGCGCCAAAGATGAGCGAGATTCTTGGTCAGAACATCATTATTGAAAATAAATCGGGCGCGGCCGGCACAATTGGTGCAGATCTTGTAGCCAAATCAACACCCGATGGATACACCCTGTTAATGGGCCACTCTAATTCGAATGCGATTTCACCATTTGTATTAACTAATGTTCCCTATAACCCTGGAACCGATTTCACGCCCATTACTTATCTTGGGTATGTCCCCAATGTTTTAGTAGTCAAATCTACCTTACCGGTGAACTCGGTAGCGCAATTGATTTCTTTAGCTAAAGCTAATCCTGGGCAAATGACTTATGGCTCATCTGGAATTGGTAGCACTCAACACTTGGCAGGCGCACTATTTTCTAAAATTGCCGGAATATCGATGAATCATGTCCCATACAAGGGTAGCGGACAAGCCATTATTGATTTGCTTGGCGGTCAAATTACGATGAACTTTGATACCTTGCCTCCCAATTTGCAGCAGATTAGACAGGGCAACTTGAAGGCGCTGGCAATTTCTACTCCTAAGCGTTTGGCATTACTACCCAATGTACCTACCTTTAACGAGGTTGGCATTGTTGGTTTTGATGTGACCAATTGGTACTCGATTATGGGGCCCAAGAATATGGATCCAGCCGTTGTGAACAAAATTGACTTGGCAGTAAAAGCGGCCGTCAACGATCCTGAGATTAAGAAAACCTTAGATGCCCAGGGTTTGCAACCTGAAGGCCCTGCAACGCCTGCAGCATTTAGCTTGTTTCTGGCAGGTGAGCTTGCTAAGTACCAGCGCCTAGTAAAAAGCTTGAACATTAAGGCGGAATAATTTCTCTGAATGGCTGTTTCAAATAGGGATTGCGAAAATACTATCGCGCAGGTCATTTGTGAGCTGCGCGATAACATCGCCTTTATTACCTTTGATCATGTAGTCGCTCGTAATGCCATGACGGCAAAAATGTATCAAAGCCTTAAATCTATTTGCCTAGATTTAGCTGATAATCCCCATATCCGCGCGGCCATCTTACGAGGGGCCGGTGGTAAATCCTTTGTATCGGGTAGTGATATCGCTCAATTTGCTAGCTTTCAGAGTGGTGATGATGGCATTGCTTATGAAGCAGGTATCGATGATTACCTGACCCCCTTAGCAATGCTCCCTTTTCCGACTATTGCTGTGATTGATGCTATGGCGGTGGGTGGTGGTTTAGCGATTGCCAGTTGTTGCGATTTTCGAATTGCGACGCCAGAGGCGCGCTTCGGGGTGCCGATCGCTAAAACCCTAGGTAACTGTCTTTCTGCAGGAAATGTAGCTTGGCTTGTAGCGCACTTAGGAATCAATATCGTCAAGCGCATGTTGCTATTGGCTGAAATGATTTGTGCACCCGAATTATTAAAGCAAGGCTACTTGCTTTCTATCTATGCCCCAGAAGATTTAGATAAAGAATCGATTGCCTTAGCGATGCGCTTAAGCAAGCTGGCACCAATTACTCAAAAATCAAGCAAGTTGACCATCGCGCGCCTGATCAAAAATGATTTGCCCGACTGTAGTGATTTAATTGATGAGTGTTATGGTAGTGCTGACTTTAAGAATGGCGTAAATTCATTTTTGGAAGGCAAGCCACCCATCTGGACGGGCAAGTAACCCAGTTTTACAGAAACAGCTCTTGTAAATTATTCAGATAACGCAAACCTTGCTCAGTCGCTTTGAGCTTGCTTGGATTGGAGTCCAGCAGTCCTTTATTGCTGGCCTCATTTAAGTTCTTGGCAATCACACTGAGCGGTAATCCCGTGCGCTCGCTAAAGGTATTGGTGTCAACCCCTTTGGTCAAACGCAGGGCATTAAGCATAAATTCAAAAGGCAGGTCTTTGGTGGGAATCTCTCTAGCTTCAATCAAAGCATTGCCATTGGTTTCCATCGCCTGCATATAGGTTTCTGGATGACGTTCACGCACTTGGCGAGTAATGCTGTTTGGAAGGGAAATTTTTCCGTGAGCACCTGCACCGATGCCGATGTAATCACCAAAGCGCCAGTAGTTCAGATTGTGTTTGCACTCTTGATCTTTCTTGGCGTATGCAGATACTTCATATCGCGTATATCCAGCTTCAGTCAGTAACTTTAAGTTCTGCTCAAAGATGGCATCGATCTCATCCTCATTGGGTAGCTTAGGCGGAAAGCTCGCAAAGTAGGTGTTAGGTTCTAGTGTGAGGTTATACAAAGATAAATGTGGCGTCTTAAAAGAAAGCGCGGTATCGATATCTGCCTTAGCTGCTACCAAACTTTGATTGGGCAGGCCATACATTAAATCCAAGTTCACCGATTTGAAGTGTTGCATGGCCACTTCAATTGCCTGTTTCGCTTGCACTCCATTATGAATACGACCCAATGCTTTAAGTTGCTCATCTTGAAAGCTTTGAATACCTAAAGACACACGGTTAATTCCAGACATTGCAAAGGTAGAAAATTTTTCTGCTTCGACTGAACCAGGATTAGCTTCCATGGTGATTTCACAATCAGGCTCTAAAGTGATACGAGCGCGTATGGCTGAGAGTAGCTCATCCATACCTTCGGGAGATAAGAGGCTAGGCGTACCACCACCAATAAAGATGCTGTGGACATGTCGACCCCAAATGCGAGGCAATTCAGATTCCAGATCTGCAATGAGCGCTTTGATATAACGAGCCTCATCAAATCCTTGGCCATTACCAGCGCCATCTTTGATTTGATGGGAATTGAAATCACAGTAAGGACATTTCTTTTCACACCAGGGAAAATGAATATACAAAGCCAGCGGTGGCAATGCAGTGAGCGCGATTTTGTTGGGGCTACTATTCAGCACGGCTTTGCAACTGCGCTATGAGTTCACGTAAAGCTTGACCGCGATGACTCATGAGATTTTTTTCTGAGGGCTCTAATTCAGCTGCGGTACTACCGAGTTCCGGTAAATAGAAATGGGGGTCGTACCCAAACCCATGATTACCTTTTGCTTCATCAATGATTTGTCCATACCAACGGGTTTGCACAATCAGCGGCTCTGGGTCATTCGCACTTTGTACCATGACGAGGGCACAAACATAATGAGCACCCCGATCTACCTTTCCTTGTAAAGCAGCAATGAGCTTTTGATTATTTGCCATATTGTCACTCTCTATGCCTGCGTAGCGTGCTGAATGCACACCCGGTTCACCATCCAGAGCATGAGCACAAATTCCAGAGTCATCAGCCAGTGCAGGTAATCCACTAGCGGCGCTGGCGTGACGTGCTTTAGCCAAGGCATTTTCTACAAAGGTATGGTGTGGCTCTTCTGCAGCTGCGATACCGAGTTCACCTTGAGGAATAATCTCAAAGTTCAGCGGTGCCAAGAGTTCGCGAAACTCGCGAACCTTACCGGCATTGTTAGAGGCAAGAACGAGTTTTTGCATCATTAAACTTACTTATTTCAGTGCATCAATTTGGAGCTGGGTTAATTCGTAAATACCTGCCTGCGCTAAATCGAGCAATGCACTGAGTTCATCGCGGGAAAAAGCGACGCCCTCTGCAGTACCTTGCACTTCGATCATGCCGCCATTGCCCGTCATCACGACATTCATATCGGTATCGCAAGAAGAGTCTTCTGGGTAATCTAAATCGAGCACGGGTACCCCTTGATAGATGCCTACCGAGATCGCAGCTACGCTATCAATGATGGGGTCTTGAGCAAGTACACCACTTTGCAGTAAATGATTGATGGCATCGCGTGCGGCAACATAAGCGCCGGTAATGGCAGCGGTACGGGTGCCACCATCCGCTTGCAAAACGTCACAATCTAAATGAATCGTTCTCTCACCTAAAACCTTTAAATCAAACACGCTGCGCATAGCGCGACCGATCAAACGCTGGATCTCTTGGGTACGACCGGACTGTTTTCCACGCGCTGCCTCACGGTCGCTACGAGTATGGGTGGAGCGGGGGAGCATGCCGTATTCCGCAGTAACCCAACCTTCGCCAGAGCCTTTTTTATGAGGAGGCACTTTTTCCAGCACGCTGGCGGTACAGAGAACCTTGGTGTCGCCAAAGGCAATCAAAACAGAGCCTTCCGCATGTTTGGTAAAGGCGCGGCTAATGCTGATAGGGCGCAATTGTTTGGAGTTGCGACCGCTAGGGCGGGTGACTTGGGCCTGATTTGTGGTGCTCATTGGGTTTGGTCCTAAAGGGTTGGGCTGCATTTGGTCTATGCGTCTATAAAGAATCTACAATGTCCCTATGATATCGAGCATGACTGGTTATGGCAGCGCTTCTCACCAAGTCTCCCTGGGGGCTGGTGTGGTTGCTGATCTGCAAGTGGAATGTCGGGCTGTCAATAGCCGCTTTCTAGATTTGGGATTTCGTCTTCCGGACGAATGTCGCGGGGCTGAGCCTGCCTTACGAGAAATGGCTACACAAAGCCTGTCTCGTGGCAAGGTGGAGTTTAGGGCGGCATGGAGAGTCAATTCTGGTGCTGGCGCTGCTGCCAAGGCCAATCCCCATGCTTTGGGCTCTCTGAATAGAGATCGCCTTGACGCTTTGTATACCCTGCAAGAAAAAGCCCAAGAAGCCTTTCCTAAGGCGGAAGAGTTACGTATTGCGGATATCTTACGCTGGCCTGGGATAGTTTCTGAGCCCAGAGGTGAGGAAGAAGGTTGGATAGTAGCTACAGTAGAAGCAGGGCGCGCTGCTTTGGCTGCGCTGATGGAAAGTCGTCATGCTGAAGGAAAAGCTTTGGTAGGAGTTTTGACCACTATTACTAGCAGAATGCGGGAGATCGTAAAAACGATTGAACCTAAAGTTCCTGAATACGTAGCCCAGTATCAAGAAAAGCTCACCGAACGCTTATCTGAAGCTTTGGCTAGCCAAGAACAAGCTAAGGGCGGCACAGAGTTGATGGAACGGATTCGTCAAGAGGTGGTGCTCTATGCCGTCAGAATTGATATTGCTGAAGAGTTTGCCCGCTTAAAAACCCATCTACAAGCAGTCGATACCGCTTTAGCTGGTAAAGGCCCGGTAGGTAAGCGCTTAGACTTCTTAATGCAAGAGCTCAACCGCGAAGCCAATACCTTGAGCTCCAAATCAGTTTCCGAGGAATGCACACAGGCAGCCTTAGAGCTTAAGCTCTTGATTGAGCAAATGCGCGAACAAGTCCAAAATTTAGAGTAATTGTTATTTTAATAAATCATATGGCTAGCCCTAAACTTAAACCCAATCTCTCTCCAGCCTACCAAGGCAGTATGTTGATGATTGTTGCGCCCTCGGGTGCTGGTAAATCTTCTTTGGTGAATGCTTTGCTGCAAGAAGATGCAGCGCTCAAGTTATCCCTATCTACTACAACGCGTGCCCCTAGGCTAGGAGAGGTGGATGGCAAAGACTACCGATTTGTCGCCAAAGAAGAATTCATTGCCGAGCGCGATCAAGGCCTCTTTTTAGAATACGCAGAAGTGCACGGTAATTTCTATGGCACTTCCCGTGCCTGGATTGAAGCTCAGATGAAAACCGGGCGCGATGTCATGTTGGAGATTGACTGGCAGGGTGCGCAACAAATTCGTGAACTCATTCCAGAAGTGCAATGGATTTTTATCTTCCCCCCCTCATTTGAAGCTCTTGAGGAGCGTTTACGCAAAAGAGGACAGGATGATGAAGCCACGATTCAGAAGCGCTTAGCTGCGGCCCATCTAGAGCTTGGGCATGCCCATGAAGCCGATTTCATTGTGGTGAATGATGATTTTGAGCAAGCCTTGTCAGATTTAAGGCATGTTGTAGCTGCCAGCCGCCTTCGTTCAGGTCCCAGCATGGCCCGCAATCCAGCGCTTTTAAGGCGTCTTGGGGTCTAATCAGTTATCCTATGGGTATTGCAGTTAATTTAAGTGAGTAGAGCATGGCACGTATTACCGTAGAAGATTGTATGAAAACCATCCCCAATCGTTTTGAACTCGTATTGGCTGCGACTTATCGCGCACGTCAATTAGTTCAAGGTCACTCCCCACGTGTTGAGTCCAGAGATAAAGCAACGGTAGTTGCGTTGCGCGAAGTTGCCGCTGGTGTGACTGACCGTGACATGCTGACCAAAGTACCTTTGTAATTTAGGGGTTCCGGTGTGGAGCTCCCCTTAAGTAACCCAAACACATCGGACTCGCACGGACAGGTCTCGCCTCAAGAGGCCACTAAAACCGAAAAAAAATCGATTATTGCCTCTTTGTTGGCGCATTCTAGTCGGCATTTATTTGGGCCAACCTCTGCGCCCAATTTACCGCTTAAGCATCAAGTTGTTTCTATAGAAGGTTTAATTTCTAAGCTGACTTATCTCAAGCCAGAAGAAGTGGCCTTGATTAAAAAAGCCTTTCATTTTTCTGATGCTGCTCACTTAGGGCAATACCGTCATAGTGGAGAGCCTTACATTACCCATCCTGTTGCGGTAGCTGAGCTCTGTGCTACTTGGCGTTTAGATGCCCCATCGATCATGGCAGCGCTCCTGCATGACGTGATTGAGGATACGGGTTGCACGAAAGCAGACCTGGTAGATAAGTTTGGTAGCAAGGTTGCTGAACTAGTTGAAGGCTTAACGAAGCTCGATAAATTAGAGTTTCAGAGCCATGCTGAAGCACAGGCCGAGAGTTTTCGAAAAATGTTCATGGCTATGGCGCGCGATGTGCGCGTCATTCTAGTTAAGCTGGCAGATCGTACGCATAACATGCGCACGCTCGATGCTGTTCCTATGGAAAAGCGTCGTCGGGTTGCCGCTGAAACCATTGAGATCTACGCGCCCATTGCTCATCGATTGGGTTTAAACATCATCTACCGTGATTTACAAGATTTGAGTTTCCGTTATTCCATGCCGATGCGCTTTAGGGTAATTGAGACTGCGGTTAAAAGGGCGCGCGGCAATCGCAAAGAGATGGTGGAAAAGATTTTGCAGGCCACCCGTATGGCGTTTTCTAAGCTCAATTTAGAGGTGGATTTACGCGGTCGAGAAAAAACCCTCTTTAGTATCTATAGCAAAATGCGCAGCAAACATTTGAGTTTTTCTCAGGTGCTAGATGTCTATGCATTCCGCGTAACAGTTCATACAATTGATGAGTGCTATCGCGCATTAGGTATTTTGCACTCGATGTATAAGCCGATGCCCGGTAAGTTCAAGGACTACATCGCGATTCCCAAGATTAATGGTTATCAATCGCTACACACTACGTTGTTAGGTCCATCAGGCGTCCCGGTAGAGTTTCAGATTCGTACCAGTGATATGCATGCAGTTGCCGAAGCGGGTGTTGCCGCGCATTGGGTCTATAAAGATGGTTCACCCGATCTGAGTGAAGTACAAAATAGGGCGCATCAATGGCTGCAATCCTTGATAGATATTCAGGATAGTAGCGGGGATTCTCAAGAGTTCTTAGAGCATGTCAAGATCGATTTGTTTCCTGATGCGGTTTATGTATTTACACCCAAAGGGCAAATTCGGGCATTACCACGGGGCGCCACCGCTCTTGATTTTGCCTACTCTGTTCACAGTGACCTGGGAAACACCTGTGTCGCTGTCAAGATTAATGGCTTGCAGTTGCCGCTACGCAGTGAGTTAAAAAATGGTGACATTGTTGAGGTCATTACATCAACGAACTCACAACCTAACCCTGGTTGGTTGGCGTTTGTGAGAACTGGTAAAGCCCGTGCGTCTATTCGACATTCTTTAAAGACCAAACACTATGCAGAATCTTTGCAATTGGGTGAGCGCCTATTAGCTAGCGCCTTGCGGCAACAAGAGGTTGATGCTGGCTTGTTGAGTCCAGAAATTTGGGAAAAGCTCATGCATTGGACGGGTGATAAAAACCGCGAAGAGGCTTGTGTCAATATCGCCTTAGGCCGCCGGTCTGCCCAAGAGTTAGCCATTCGATTAAAGATCTTGATTAATGAGGATGGTGGTACAGATCAAATGCGTCTAGGTGTTGCAGACTGGGTTTCTCCTCAACAAGAAATTGCCTCACACCACCAGCGTCAAGCCATTTTGGTTGATGGGCGCGAAGGAAACTCGATTAGCTTTCAGAGTTGCTGTCATCCCATTCCTGGTGACAACATCATTGGCTATCTTGGTAAAGGCGAAGGCCTTCAAGTTCACACGAACGACTGCCCACTGGCCCTGCGAATGCTCTCTAAGGATAGTGATAAGTGGGTTGAGGTGGAGTGGGGCAAGGAAGTCAACCGAGAGTTCGAAGTTGATCTCGCAATTGATACACGTCAGGGCAAAGGCGTGCTGGCGCGAGTAGCTAGTAGTGTGACCGCTGCTGATTCGAACATCATGAATGTCTCTATGGCAGATCAGCATAAGGAAGATGCTGTGACGATTCACTTTACAATCCAAGTATCTGATCGCTTTCATCTCTCCAAGGTCATGCGTAGCCTACGTACTAATCATGACGTCATGCGGGTAACTCGCACCCGCACGGTCTAATTCCGACCTAAGTACTAGCGGTATTCAACATCTAAAATTTCTATTTCAGTAGGACCGGTGGGTGTTTGAATTTTGACGCAGTCGCCTATGCGGGCCTTGATCAAGGCTTTGGCAATCGGGGATACCCAACTCACGTAACCTTGGTCTAAATCGACCTCATCGACCCCTACGATCGTGATCGTGGTTTCTTTTCCACAATCAACCCCTTCCAGATTGGAATAGGTGACCGTAGCCCCAAAAAATACCTGCGTGGCATCGGATTCTCCAGATTTGCGGGCACCGTTATCGACCACTACAGCAAATTCGAGGCGTTGATTCAGAAAGCGAATTCGGCGATCAATCTCACGAAGGCGCTTTTTTCCATAGATATAGTCGCCATTTTCCGAGCGATCGCCATTCGAAGCTGCCCAGTGAACTACCTTGACAACCTCCGGCCGATCAAGGTTCAAGAGCTGCAAAAGCTCGCATTTAATACGTTCGTGGCCAGCGGGTGTGATGTAGTTCTTCTCTTCCATGGCATAATTATGGCTGTTGCGGCTGTAGCTCAGTTGGATAGAGTACTTGGCTACGAACCAAGGGGTCGTGGGTTCAATTCCTGCCAGCCGCACCACCTCATATTGGGGCCTAGTTGAAAGACTGGGCCCCTTTTCCATTTTTAGACTTTTCACAGCATTTTCATAGAGATCCCTTATAGTTTGTCTATGAGCCTTTCTGACCCCAATTCTTTACCTACAGTAGTGCCAGTTGCGATTTGGTCGCAAACGGACCTGACTCAGGCACAGGTGTCATTAAGTGGTCAAGTCAACGTCTATTCATTGGCTGGGGTGTGGACTGATGTTCGCCAAAAACAAACTGCTTGGTTAGAGCAGGGCGGCGGTAAAACCCAATCTCTCATTTTCGATGCTTCTAAAGTCAGCTCTTTAGATGGATCTGCTTTTGCATTCTTAATTGATGTGCAAGAGACGCAACAAAAAGCAGGCGGTAAATTTGAAATCCAAGGAATGGATCCAAAATATCAACCTCTGCTGCATGAGTTTGACCCCATCAATAATCTCTTCCCTGTACCCACCCCAAAACCAAAACAAAGTTTTGTCGTGAGCACAGGTATGGCCACTCAGAATCTACTCGATGATGCGCGCGGCTTGATTACCTTCACAGGACATCTTTCTGCTGATTTGGTTTGGTCAATCCGCAACTTAAGACAGGTGCGCTGGGGTGATTTTGTCAATGCTGCTGTGGAAGCGGGCATTAATGCTTTGCCAATCGTTGGCCTTGTTTCATTTTTGATTGGTGTCATTTTGTCCTTTCAGGCAGCCATTGGAATGCAGCAGTTTGGCGCAGTCTCTTTTGTTGGACCATTGGCCGCCCTGGGGATTGTTCGTGAAATGGGTCCTTTGATCACAGCCATATTGCTTGCAGGCCGTTCATCGGCTGCATTTGCTGCTGAGATTGGCACGATGACTGTGAATAGCGAAGTAGATGCCTTGGTGACAGGTGGTTTAAGTCCTATACGCTTTTTGGTGGTGCCAAGGGTACTTGCAGGCATTTTAGTAATGCCTATTCTCACTTTGTATGCAGACATCGTCAGTATTTTTGCGTCGATGGTGACGATGTTGGCGTATGGCATTCCATTCATTAATTTTTATAACGGTATGTTAGCGGCAGTCGGTATCGAAGACATCACATCTGGCTTGATCAAAGCCACTCTATTTGGCGTCGTGGTGTCTGCTGTGGGTTGTCTGAGAGGCATGCAGACGGGCACTGGTGCAGCTGCCGTGGGTATCTCTGCAACGCGGGCAGTGGTGAGTAGTATCGTCATGATCGTTTTGGTGGATGGTGTGTTCGCCTTCATCTCTTATAAGACTGGTTTCTAATGACTGCCACCACCCCCAATACCCCCATTGCTATCGATGTTCAAAATCTCACTGTGGGTTACGGTTCGAATATCTTGTTGCAGAACCTCAATTTTTCGGTAACGAATGGTGAGATCTTCGTCATCCTAGGGGGTTCAGGGTGTGGAAAATCCAGTCTTCTCAAGAATCTCTTTGGTCTATACCAGCCGATTGCAGGAGATGTGCTGATCGAAGGGCAGAACATTACTACCGCTCTAGGTGCTGAGCGTCAAAAAATTATGACTAGCTTTGGTGTGATGTATCAACAGGGAGCCTTATTTGGTTCCATGAATTTATTGGATAACGTGACCCTCTTTATGGAGGAATACACGCAATTAACTCAAGCACAGATGGCCTTATTAGCGCGTTGTAAATTAGATTTGGTGGGCCTACTCCCTTATGAAACATATATGCCCAGTGAAATCAGTGGCGGTATGCAAAAAAGAGCGGCAATTGCCAGAGCGATGGCCTTGGACCCTAAAATATTATTTTTGGATGAGCCTTCAGCGGGATTAGATCCCATTACTTCAGCCGATCTCGATAGCACTATTTTGGATCTCTCTAAGAATTTAGGTTTTACCTTTGTGATTGTGTCCCATGAATTAGCGAGTATTTATTCTATTGCCGACAAAGTCATCATGTTGGATAAGGACGCCAAAGGCATTATTGCTGAGGGTGATCCCAAGGTGTTAAGAGACACCAGTAAAGACCCTCGAGTGCATCAATTCTTTAATCGCATCATGAGCAAGGAAGCAGCATGAGTAATAACTCTAATCCCAATTATTTTCGTTTAGGTATTTTCGTGCTGGCGGCGATCGGGGTGCTGGTCGCCGTTATTCTCATCTTTGGATCGGGCAAATTTTTCAGGTCTTCGTTCTATGTAGAAACTTATATTAAACAATCGGTGACGGGCTTAGATACCGGGGCAGCCGTTCGCTTTCGTGGAGTGAAATTGGGCCAAGTTACTTTCATTGGTTTGACCGGTGATAGCTATGAAAAAGATCTTCCCCTATTAGATCGTCGTGAATATGTCATGGTTCGTATGCAAATTTTTGGTGATAGCGTTGATTCCGAAGATTTTTCCGGTTTAATTAAAAATGGTTTGCGCGCTCGGGTGAAGTCCATGGGTATTACCGGCGTTAATTACATTGAATTTGATTTTAGTTCGAGCGCTTCTCAATACCCCTCCTTGCCTTATTCTTGGGATGCAAAATATCCAGTAGTTCCTTCAATGCCTAATCAAGCCGATGAAATCATCTCTGGAATTCAGAAGTTGATCATCGCGCTCAATGAAGTCAATATTGACGGTACACAGAAAAAGTTTGATGCGCTCCTCGTTAATCTCAATACCTTAATGGCTGGAAGCGCTAAGGACAATCAAGGTCTCATCACTACCGTCAAGGATCTCAATGTATTGCTTGAACGGATTGCCAAGGTCACGGATAAGGATCAATTAAATATTTTGGTACGCGAATTGGTAGCTACTATGGTCGCGCTTCAGCAGACTGTCAGCAGTATCCAAGGCGATACCAGCGTCACCATGGAAAACATTAAGCAGGCCAGCGAGCAGCTCAATGAATTTTCTCGAATTGCGAGTCAATCACCCTCGACCTTGATTTGGGGAGAGCCACCTCCTAGGATCACACCTCCGATGAATGGAGCCCAAAAATGAGAGCTCAAGTAATGAATAAAACGAATGTGTGCAAACTCTGGATTTGCGGCTTATCACTTTTACTTTTAAATGCGTGCTCATTACCCAAACGTCCACCAATTGAGGCTACAAGTTGGATTGTTGCCCCTGAGCGCACTGGCACACCTTATACGCCAAGGACTGATGTCTGGTTAAAGATGGGCAGTGTATCGACTACGCCGCCATTCGATGGAAAGTCTTTGGTGTATCGCGTAGGAGATCAGCGCTATGAAAAAGATTTCTACAATATTTACTCAGCACTTCCTAATCAGATGGTGAGTAATGCTACCCGCCAGTGGATGAACCAAGCCCATATTTTTGCGATGACTGTAGGGCAGAGCAACAGCTTTTTCCCTTATTACACTTTGCAAGCCTCTGTAGAGGAGTTCTACGGGGATTACCGCTCACGCCCAGAGGCTGTAGTGACGATTGAGTTTTTCCTCACCGTAACCAATGGGGCAAAAACCAATCCCGTGATTGGTAGCAATCGTTACTCCAAGCGCGTTGCCTTAAAGGACAATACGCCTGCAGCCTTGGTATTGGGGCAACAGGAAGCCCTGGCAGACATTTTGAAGCAATACGAGGTAGAGTTGAACAAATACGCAGGTCGATTGCCGCCACCCATAGGGCGCTAAATCATTTAAAACATAAAAATATAAAGTTATTAGTGGGGAAGACATGGATTTAGGTATTACAGGTAAGGTAGCTCTCGTCTTGGCTTCTAGTCGTGGCTTAGGTCAGGCGATGGCAGTAGCCTTAGCGCGGGAGGGTGTAAAGGTAGCGGTAACAGGTCGCAATCCGGAGGGCCTCAAACAATCCGTGCAAATGATTGAGGCTGCGGGCGGCACTGCTTTAGCGCTATGCTGGGACCTCTCAGATGCATCAGTGCTTGATCGTCTGGTGACCCAGGTAGAGCAAGAGCTAGGCCCTATTGATATTTTGATTAACAATACAGGTGGACCCCCGCCGACTCCTGCGGCTGGCCAAGATCCAGCTCTTTGGCAGAATAGTTTTAACGATATGGTTTTATCTCTGATCAGAATTACGGATCGAGTATTGCCAGGAATGCGTCAACGTCAATGGGGTCGCATCATTACAAGCACTACTTCAGGTGCTGTTGCCCCCATTAAAAATTTAGCTATCTCTAATACCATGCGGGCTGCTCTGCTAGCTTGGTCTAAAACCTTAGCAGCTGAAGTGGCAACCGATGGCATCACCGTCAATGTCATTATGCCGGGCAGGGTTGCGACGGATCGCTTGCGTCAATTGGATGAAGCGAGAGCTCAGCGCGAAAGCATTAGCTATGACGCCGTAGTGCAATTGAGTCTTAAGCAAATTCCGATGGGTCGCTATGGAGATCCAAAAGAATATGGAGATGCTGCTGCATTTTTGGCGAGTCAGAATGCCTCCTTCATCACTGGCACAGTCATGCGCGTTGATGGTGGTCAGATACAGGCGATTTAATAACCGTGTTAACTAAGCTCTATCGAGGTTTACAGCGAGACCTTCGATCTAGCGAGCTAGTGTGGTTGCTAGTCGCATTGACACTCTCGGTGGTTGCGCTATCTAGTGTGAGTTTTTTGGCCGATCGGATGCAAAGGGCATTTCAGTTTGATGCACGGCAGCTGCTTGCTTCTGACTTGTTGCTAGCTGCTGACCAACCCCTTGCGCCACGTTTTATTGCGCAAGCGCAAGAGCATCAATTGCAAATAGCTCAAACAGTGGTCTTTCCAAGCATGGCTACTGTAGGCTCACAAAGCAAACTCAGCTCTCTGAAGGCAGTTAGCTCAACTTACCCCTTACGAGGCAGTCTGGCAGTGAAGTCCACAGCCATATCAGAATCAACTAAAACCATTGCCTCTATCGCTCAGGGCCCACCCAGAGGCACTGTTTGGGTAGACCCCGCTATGCTTGCCGGCCTCAATGCCCAGGTGGGCGAGCAAATGAGTTTGGGTGATCGGCAGTTCTTGATTAGTGGCGTTATTACACGTGAGCTCGATCGTGGCGCTGGTTTTATGAATTTCGCCCCTCGCGTCATGATGTCGCTCGATGATTTGCCCTCGACAGGTTTAATAGGGCTTGGCAGTCGCGTGACCTACCGTTTGCTATTAGCGGGATCTGATGAAGCCATTACATCGTATGAGCAATGGGCTACTGCTTATATTGAATCAGAGGGCTTGCGAGGCTTGAGAATCGAGACCTTAGAAAATGCCCAGCCTTTGATGCGAAAAACCTTAGAGCGGGCGGAGCGCTTTTTATCTCTAATTGCATTATTAACTGCCATGGTAGCTGCAGTAGCCATTGCTTTATCAGCGCGACGTTATGTCTTAAAGCAAGCCGATGTCTGTGCCGTGATGAAATGCTTGGGCGCTAGTCAAGGAAGAATATTGCGGCTTCAGATTGAAACCTTGCTCAGCTTAGGCGTGCTATCTGCGTTGATAGGGGCGGTAATTGGATACGGCGTGCAAGAATTATTAATGAGTCTGCTGGGTAATCTCATTATTGCAAGCTTACCTGCTGTTTCTATCTGGCCAGTTATCTGGAGTATTTTATTTTCTTGGTTTTTGTTGTTAGGGTTTGCCGGGCCTGCTTTGTTTAGTCTGGTAACGGTATCTCCCATTCGCCTGGTCAGAAAAGAATTTGATGGGGTCTCCATTAAAGCGATGTGGGTGGCAATATTCGGGTTGGGTAGCTGCGCCACTTTAATTGCCATTGCAGCGAGGGATTGGAAATTAGCTGCTTGGGTCGGGTTGAGTTTTGGCGGGGCAGTGGCATTATTTGCTTTATTGGCTTGGCTAGCTTTAAAAATGCTCAGTCATATACGTCCACGCAGTTTTGCCTTGCGATTTGCATTTACCGCGCAATCGCGCCGTTTGGGCTTTGCTGTTATACAGGTGACTTCACTAGGCATTGCCTTAATGGCACTTCTGATCATCTTGCTCTTGCGTCAGGACTTGCTAGCTACTTGGCAAGGAAACATCCCAGCAGATGCCCCTAATCGATTTATGATTAATGTACAGGAAGAGCAAAAGCAATCCATTGCGCAAACCTTAACTGCTGCTGGTGCTGCGCAGCCAATTTTCTATCCAATGATTCGTGGCCGTTTAATTGATATCAACGGCCGTAACATTGCGCCAAATGATTACGCGGATGAAAATGCTCGCCGCTTAGTCGACCGAGAATTTAACTTGTCCTATACACAAGAATTGCCTCAAGGCAATCGGATCACCTCTGGCCAATGGATTTCTGGTGATACACCGCAGATTTCATTGGAGATGGGAATTGCAAAAACACTGAAGCTGCAATTAGGCGATCAAATGACTTTTGAGGTGGCTGGAGAAAAAATCACAGCACCCATCACCTCATTACGCAAACTGGATTGGGGGTCGATGCGCGTCAATTTCTTTGTCATATTGCCGCCCGCTCAATTGAAGGCATTACCGCAATCTTGGATTACGTCTTACTATCAATCCCCCCAACAATCTGCATTGGATTATGAGCTCACTCAGTCCTATCCTAATCTCACTGTTGTTGATGTGGCTGCGTCCTTGCAACAAATTCAGGAAGTATTAAATCGCCTAGCCTCTGCCTTAGGTCTACTATTCATTTTCACGATAGCTGCGGCAGTGTTAGTGTTGGTTGCAGCGATCACCGCCACCCAAGACGAGCGCTATAGAAACGCTGCGCTGTTAAAGGCAGTTGGCGCCTCACGCAAGACGCTGGCTCGTATTGCTAGCGCAGAGTTGCTAGTCATTGGAGTGCTTTCTGGAGTCTTGGCAGGCTTAGCTGCTGGCGCAGCTGCTTGGGGTTTGGGGCGCTTCGTACTGGAGATCGAATTTAACGCCTTTGCGCAATCGATCGCGATGGGAATGCTATTTGGGGTAAGCGCTTGCTTTTTAGCTGGATATGGTTTTTCCAGAAAAATTCAAAATACCACTGCAGTACAGTGTTTACGCGAAATTTAAGGCTGTTTAATAAAGACTGTTTAAGTCAGCGTGACTAGATTCTTGGGGAGTTCAACTACTCGTGTACCAGCAAAGCGATCTGGCAGACTCTGGCGCGTAACC
>CAIKGX010000074.1 GCA_903827075.1 uncultured beta proteobacterium
CAAAAAAATATCATCAATATTGGTTGATATAAAGACAATGGCAGCTATGCCTAGATCTGCTGGAAGGGTATCGGGAGAAAAGATCACAAAATATAGCTCGGGTAGTCTAACGGTTTGAAAAATGGTGGCACAAATGAAGTTTCTTGACTAGGCTACATATTATCCCCAGCGGTCAATCTCCAAACAGTAGCATGCTTAATTTAAAAAACATCACCCTGTTTTGGAAATTTCATTCCAGAGCAATTGTTGATATGGATTTTAAAGTCTGTCTTTGATGGCTGACAATTTATTCTAAGGTCTGTTTAAAGAACATGAAGACAGTCTGAATGTAAGATATATCTAGGGTATGGCTAAGTAAGTGCCCCAACAGCATTACACAGTCTCATTTATCAGCTATAAGCAATTGAAATGTATAGCTATTCGAGCAACAGCGAATTCATCTAAGGCGTAGGTCGCACGCTCGAAGCGTGCTGGGCAGAGCAAATTTCTAAATCTCCATTTCTTTATACAAACTCAGGGCTGATTCACTTTTGACCCTGGTCATTTAGCGTCGGTTTACCCGGCTGTGAAGTGGGGGCTAATCTGTCTGACTGTTCCGCGTATTAGCTCCATTAAATGATGACTGCCTAGTCAATGCTTACATTAGCATTTTTAGCAATCTTGCCCCATTTATCAGTTTCATCTTTAACGTATTGAATAAATTGTTTTTGTGTAGCAGGCCCAATGTCAGCACCTTGATTTGCCCAAAGCGTTTTAATCTCGGGCGCATTTAATGCCTGCGTTGTAGCTATAAATATTTTGTCTTGAATTATTTGGGGTGTTCCTGAGGGCACCCAAAATCCATACCAAGAAATAGATTCAAATCCAGGTACTCCCGCCTGTGCCATCGTTGGTATATCTGGAAAAGCTGGCGAGCGTTTTGGCGAAGTAACTGCTAAAGCTCGAATTGATCCTGCTCGAATATAAGAAGCAGCACTGCCAAGTCCTTCAAAAATTAGATCCACTTCACCACCCATGAGGGCGACCATTGCTGGGCCGGAGCCTTTGTAGGGCACATGCACAAGAGAGGTGCCGGTTAATTTATTAAAAATTTCTCCAGCAAGATGTCTTGTGGTCCCATTACCAGAGGAGCCATAGTTGACCTTACCTGGGTTGTTTTTTGAATAACTAATTAATTCCTTTACCGAAGTAATGGGAAGTTTGTTGTTCACTACTAAAACGTCCGGAACAAAAGCTACCCCACGAATAGCGATTAAATCTTTATCAAGGTTATATGAGAGATTTTTATAGATGCTTTCAGCAACTGTATGGTGAACCGCTCCCATGAAAATGGTGTAACCATCTGATGGGGCTTTTGCAGCGATGGCCGCACCAATGGTGCCCCCAGCGCCACCTTTATTTTCCACAATCACTTGCTGTCCAAGCTCCTTAGAGAGTTGAGCGGCTAGTGGTCTTGCAAAGGTATCAGTGCCGCCCCCAGGAGGGAATGGAACAATCAGATGAATGGGTTTATCAGGCCAGTTTTGTGCACTAGCGTTAAAAGTAAGGGTGGAAAGCGCTATTGCAAGGACCACAATGAGAAAAGCTCTAAGTTGAGCGGAAACATAGGTCATATAACCTCTTTTAAAAAGTGGTGTGTAGCAGTCCATTCTCATTCAGATTTGTGACATTTTAGTGACCAGTCTAATGGGTATATATTGTTGCATATACCTTCCTTAGTAAGCGAGATTGAAAATGGCCTCAACACCCCTCACTAAAACTGTTCAAGTTAATGGAACAAGCTACCAATGGCCAAAAAAACCTACTGTATTAGTTTGTATTGATGGCGGAGACCCTGAATACTTCCAGCAGCTATTGGCTGAG
>CAIKGX010000075.1 GCA_903827075.1 uncultured beta proteobacterium
AAGCTCAGGAAATATTTAATACCCCGACGCTCAACCTGAGCGGTGACCTTGCTTGTGCCATTGATCGTAGCATGCAGACAAATTTGTCCTGGGCGCCAATTGCTTACGATGTTGTAACGGCTCACTCCATCTGGCTCGTCGATATAAACAGAGTAAACGGAATCCTTCAGCTCAACACGAATAGCCACTTCCTGCGCATCATTGCTAGAGCCGACTCTTGCACCAGTAACGACTACGAATTTCTTGGCAATCGTCATCTCGTGACCAGCTAATTGCCCGTCAATCATTTGGATGTGCTCAAGGTAACGATAGCGCATGAATGCTGCTAAGGCCGCTAAACGTTTTGGATCGGCCGGTTGTACAGAATCCGTTTTAAAACCATCGGGGTACTCTTCTGCAATAAAGCCGGTAGTGAAATCACCTGAAACAAAGCGGGGATGCTGCAATAAGGCCGCTTGAAACGGAATGTTTGAATGGATACCACGAATGACAAAATCATTTAAGGCTGCACGCATCTTTTCAATCGCTTCTGTACGATCCTTGCCATGCACAATGAGTTTGGCAATCATGGAGTCGTAATACATCGGAATCTCACCGCCTTCATAAACGCCCGTATCCACGCGCACACCATCCGCTTCTTCAGGGGGACGATACTTAACCAAGCGGCCAGTTGATGGTAAGAAGTTCCTAAATGGATCATCCGCATTGATACGGCACTCCATGGACCAACCATCCAACTTAATATCTTCTTGTTTAAACGCTAACTTTTCACCAGCAGCAACCCGAATCATTTGCTCTACTAAATCTAAGCCAGTAATGCTTTCTGTTACTGGGTGCTCAACCTGAAGTCGGGTATTCATCTCTAGAAAATAGAAAGACTTATCTTTACCAACAACAAACTCCACCGTGCCCGCAGACTGATAATTTACTGCTTTAGCCAAAGCAACGGCTTGTTCGCCCATGGCCTTGCGCGTTGTAGGATCAATAAATGGAGATGGGGCCTCTTCAATCACTTTTTGATGACGACGCTGAATGGAGCAATCGCGTTCATTGAGGTAAACCACATTTCCATGAGAATCACCTAAAACCTGAATCTCAATATGACGAGGACCCTCAACAAATTTCTCAATAAAAATACGATCGTCACCAAAACTATTCATTGCCTCAGTCTTACAAGCAGCAAATCCTTCAGATGCCTCTTTATCATTAAAAGCGACCCTCAAGCCTTTACCACCGCCACCAGCAGACGCTTTAATCATTACTGGATAACCAATGCCTTGAGCAATTTTTACCGCCTCTTGCGTCGTGGCAATCGCTTCGTTATGTCCGGGAATCGTATTGACATTAGCTGCTAAGGCTAATTTTTTAGACGCTATTTTGTCACCCATTGCAGCAATGGACTGATGCTTTGGTCCGATAAAAACAATGCCCTCTTCTTCGCAGCGACGGGCAAATTGCTCATTCTCAGATAAAAAACCATAGCCTGGATGGACAGCTTCTGCCCCGGTGTCTTTGCAGGCCTGAATAATTCGATCGATAACGAGATAGGATTCTCGTGAAGGCGCCGGTCCAATGCAAACCGCTTCATCAGCAATTTGTACATGACGCGCCTCCTTATCCGCTTCAGAATAGACGGCTACAGTCTTAATACCCATCTTCTTAGCGGTTTTTATTACACGGCAAGCGATCTCACCGCGATTGGCAATTAAAATTTTCTTAAACATTTTCGTAGTCATGATAGATGTGCGCCTTATAGAGGAATGTTGCCGTGTTTACGGGCAGGATTCTTCAATTCTTTGTCTTTCAACATAGCCAAAGAGCGTGAAATGCGTTTGCGTGTTTCGTGAGGCAATATGACATCGTCTATATAGCCACGACGACCGGCAACAAATGGGTTTGCAAATTTTGCTTTGTACTCAGCTTCGCGAGCCGCAATCTTTGCAGGATCGGACTTCTCTTCACGGAAGATAATTTCAACGGCACCTTTAGGTCCCATCACGGCAATCTCTGCCGAAGGCCAGGCAAAGTTCACATCGCCACGTAAATGCTTAGAAGCCATCACGTCATATGCACCGCCGTAGGCTTTACGAGTAATCAAAGTCACCTTTGGTACTGTGCAATCAGCATAGGCATAGAGTAATTTGGCTCCATGCTTAATGATCCCGCCATATTCTTGTGCAGTTCCTGGCATAAATCCAGGTACGTCAACTAAAGTCACTACTGGAATATTGAACGCGTCGCAAAAACGAACAAAGCGAGCTGCCTTAATAGAGGCTTTGATGTCCAAGCACCCAGCCAATATTAGTGGCTGGTTTGCAACGATTCCGATCGAGCGACCTTCCATACGGGCAAAACCAATCAAGATATTTTTAGCGTAATCAGGTTGCAGTTCAAAGAAATCACCATCATCTACAATTTTGTTAATCAACTCTTTCATATCGTAAGGTTGATTTGGATTACTTGGAACCAAGGTATCTAATGAAAAATCGGGCTCTTCAGTCCGCATTGCCCCATTAATCATTGGTGGTTTTTCACGGTTTGATAATGGCAAGTAATTGAAGAAGCGACGCAGCATCATGATGGCATCAACATCATTATCGAAGGCGAGGTCGCACACACCAGATATGGTGGAATGCGTTACTGCCCCACCCAACTCTTCTGCAGTCACATCTTCATGAGTCACGGTCTTCACTACTTCAGGACCTGTCACAAACATATAGGAACTGTCTTTCACCATGAAGATAAAGTCTGTCAAAGCAGGTGAATACACAGCACCACCAGCTGATGGGCCCATGATGAGTGAGATCTGGGGAATGACGCCTGAAGCGGTGACATTACGCTGGAAAATTTCTGCATAGCCGCCCAAAGAAGCAACACCCTCTTGAATCCGTGCACCACCAGAATCGTTTAAGCCTATGACTGGAGCGCCTACTTTAAGTGCCTGATCCATGATCTTGCAAATCTTCTCAGCATGCGCTTCAGAGAGAGAGCCACCTAAAACAGTGAAGTCTTGTGAGAAAACAAAAACCAAACGGCCATTGATCATGCCGTAGCCAGTCACTACACCATCGCCCGGAACGGTCTGCTCAGCCATGCCAAAGTCATAGCAGCGATGCTCAACGAACATATCCCACTCTTCAAAAGTGCCTGCATCGAGCAAAAGCTCAATACGCTCACGTGCAGTGAGTTTCCCTTTTGAGTGTTGAGCAGCAATACGCTTTTGCCCACCACCTAATCGGGCAAGCTCACGCTTTGCTTCAAGCTGTTGAATAATGTCCTTCATTTCTGACTCCTTAGAAAAATTCATGCCCCATTGCTTCGAGTAAACGTCTCGCTGCGACAGAGGCGGCCATGGTTCCTTGATTTACCTGTGCATTTAAGCTGGGTAATAGCTCTTGTACTGCTGGATGATTCCGAAATGCATTTTTTAATCCTGCATCAATCCGGTCCCACATCCAGGCACCAGATTGCTGCTTACGACGGGATTGCAATTTCCCGTTCGCATTTTGTAATTGTTGAAAGTGTAAAATTTTCTCCCACAACTCAGGAACGCCGCTTCCTTGAAGTGCGCTTAAGCTCATCACGGTGGGATGCCAATACTCTAGATTGTGAGAGGCGTGTTCTGGGTTTCCCTGAAAACCCAATAGACGCAAAGAGCTCGTAATAAATAATTGCGCACGCATCGCCGCATCTGGATCAATGTCTACCTTATTGATGACTATCAAATCAGCGATTTCCATTACGCCTTTTTTAATTGCCTGAAGATCATCGCCAGCATTGGGAAGCTGCATCAATAAAAACATATCAGTCATGCCGGCAACCGCAATTTCGCTTTGTCCTACCCCAACCGTCTCTACAATCACTACGTCAAAACCCGCAGCCTCAGCCACCAGAAGGGTTTCACGAGTCTTTTCAGCAACGCCGCCCAAGGTTCCAGATGATGGACTAGGACGAATAAAGGCATTTTCATTAACCGATAAGAACTCCATCCGAGTCTTATCGCCCAAGATAGAGCCACCAGATAAAGTAGAAGAAGGATCAATTGCTAGAACGGCAACACGATGGCCTTTATTAATTAAATACAGGCCCAAGGTTTCGATCAAGGTAGATTTACCCACGCCAGGAACACCAGAAATTCCCAATCGAAAGGATTTTCCGGTTTTAGGCAGCAAGGTATTGAGCACTTCATCTGCCCGTTGACGATGATCTAGACGTGTTGACTCAAGCAAAGTAATGATCTTTGCTAAAGCACGACGCTGCGCTGGTGATGGCGCACCAGTGAGATCATTGACTAAAGCTTGATCAGCAGCATTAAGCATGCTTATGTATCCGAGCTTAAGTAGGTTTTACAGACTTACGAATCTGCTCAAGTACGTCTTTCGCAGAGGCAGGAATTGGGGTGCCCGGACCATAAATCCCTTTCACACCAGATTCATAGAGGAACTCATAGTCTTGTCTTGGAATGACGCCGCCCACAAAGACAATAATGTCATCGGATCCCTGCTTTTTAAGCTCAGCAATAATGGCTGGTACTAAAGTTTTATGACCAGCAGCTAAAGTAGAAATACCTAAGGCATGCACGTCGTTCTCAATCGCTTGGCGTGCGCACTCTTCTGGAGTTTGGAATAGTGGGCCAATATCGACGTCAAATCCTAAGTCTGCAAAAGCAGTGGCCACCACCTTCGCACCTCGGTCATGACCATCTTGACCTAACTTAGCAATCATCACGCGTGGGCGACGGCCAAAGTCTTTAGCAAAGTCAGCAATCTCGGTCTTTAATTTTTCCCAGCCTTCAGCTGAGTCGTAAGCAGCAGCATACACACCAGTCACCTTTTGAGTATCGGCGCGATGGCGCCCGTAAACTTTTTCTAATGCATCAGAAATCTCA
Source organism: uncultured beta proteobacterium (assembly GCA_903827075.1). Lineage (GTDB taxonomy): Bacteria > Pseudomonadota > Gammaproteobacteria > Burkholderiales > Burkholderiaceae > Polynucleobacter. The sequence goes on from CAIKGX010000075.1 coordinate 4,889, forward strand.
CCAACGGTAGCGCGCAAGCGAACCGCCTGAACTGCTAACTCTAATAAATTGCCGGTATTTTCTTCTGCGGCCTTTGTTAATGCCTCCAATGCAGCTTCTACTTTCTGGCTATCGCGTTTTTCTTTAATCTCTTTTAATCGAGCAACTTGACTGTCGCGAACTTGATCGTTATCAATCATGCGAACATCGACGAGATCTTCTTTACCTAACTTGTACTTATTGACGCCTACAATCACATCGGAACCTGAGTCAATCTTGGCTTGTTTTTCAGCAGCAGCAGCTTCAATCTTTAACTTAGCCCAACCACTCTCAACGGCTTTAGTCATGCCGCCCATGCCGTCGACTTCTTGAATAATTTCCCAAGCTTTATCAGCCATCTCTTGAGTGAGGTTCTCCATCATGTAAGAACCAGCCCAAGGATCGATCACGCTAGTAATATGGGTTTCTTCTTGAAGGATTAACTGCGTATTACGCGCAATCCGGCTTGAGAACTCTGATGGCAATGCAATAGCTTCATCAAAAGAATTCGTATGCAAGGATTGGGTGCCACCGAATACGGCAGCCATGGCTTCTACTGTTGTACGAACCACGTTGTTATATGGGTCTTGCTCTGTTAATGACCAGCCCGATGTTTGGCAATGGGTGCGCAACATCAATGATTTTGGATTTTTTGGCTCGAAGGATTTCATGATGCGCCACCACAGGAGGCGTGCTGCACGTAACTTCGCCACTTCTAAATAGAAGTTCATGCCAATGGCAAAGAAGAACGAAAGGCGTCCCGCGAAACCATCGACATCTAAACCTTTGGCAAGTGCAGTTTTGACATACTCCTTACCGTCGGCCAAAGTAAACGCTAATTCCAATACTTGATTAGCGCCCGCTTCTTGCATGTGATAACCCGAAATCGAAATCGAGTTAAATTTAGGCATGTGCTTGGCAGTGTATTCAATGATGTCGCCAATGATGCGCATTGAAGGCTCTGGTGGATAGATATACGTATTACGCACCATAAACTCTTTCAGAATATCGTTCTGAATGGTTCCTGATAGTAATTCTTGCTTAACGCCTTGCTCTTCGCCCGCCACAATATATCCAGCTAAGACTGG
>CAIKGX010000076.1 GCA_903827075.1 uncultured beta proteobacterium
ACACCAATGGTTGCAATCCAAAAGTGGACCTCAATCAAACGGGTGCTATACATATCCTTTTGACCAACTAAGCGTGGGATCAGATAGTACAAAGAACCGATAGTGATCATGGCAACCCAACCGAGAGCGCCTGAGTGAACGTGTCCAATAGTCCAGTCTGTGTAATGAGACAAGCTATTTACAGTCTTGATAGACATCATTGAACCTTCGAACGTAGACATACCGTAGAAAGACAATGCCACTACCAAGAATTTCAAGATTGGGTCAGTGCGCAATTTAAACCAAGCACCGGATAAAGTCATGATGCCGTTAATCATGCCACCCCATGATGGAGCTAACAAAATCAGGGAGAACACCATACCTAATGATTGAGTCCAATCAGGCAATGAAGTGTGCTGCAAGTGATGAGGACCTGCCCACATATAAGTAAAGTTCAAAGCCCAGAAGTGGACGATAGACAAACGATATGAATAGATTGGGCGCTCTGCTTGCTTTGGAATGAAGTAATACATCATGCCCAAGAAGCTGGTAGTCAAGAAGAAGCCTACCGCATTGTGACCATACCACCACTGAACCATCGCATCTTGTACGCCTGCATATGCAGAATAAGACTTCCACAAGCTTGCTGGCATTTCCAAGTTGTTAAAAATATGGAGGATTGCAATAGTGAGAATGTATGCGCCGAAGAACCAGTTGGATACGTAGATATGTTTTGTTTTGCGCTTCATGATGGTGCCGAAGAACACCACTGCGTACGCAACCCAAACTACCGTAATCAATAAATCAATTGGCCACTCTAATTCTGCGTACTCTTTAGAGGTAGTAATACCCAGTGGCAAAGTTACAGCAGCTAATACGATGACTGCTTGCCAACCCCAGAATGTAAATGCAGCTAACTTGTCACAGAAGAGTCGCGCCTGACACGTGCGTTGCACAATGTAGTACGAGGTAGCAAAAAGCGCAGACCCACCAAAGGCAAAAATCACCGCATTGGTGTGCAACGGACGCAAGCGACCATAACTTAACCAAGGAATATTAAATGTGATTTCAGGCCAGATAAGCTGCGCAGCGAGGATAACCCCCACCAGCATGCCCACGATCCCCCAAAGTACCGTAACAATGGCAAATTGGCTGACTACCTTGTAGTTGAAGGTATCTTGATTGTTCCCCACGGTAAGTCCCATGGTTTCTCCTTTTGTTGTGACCAAACAGCGACGTAATCCAAATAGACTGGATTCATTATCAAAGTAAGCTGAATTGGGTGTTTTGATCTACATCAAAAAGGATGGGGGCATTTGTACCTATTTAACACTCTGTTAATTGATGGAACTTAACCATATTCATTGAAGATGTGGCTATTTTTGAGAGTGTCCACTAACATTTTTAGATTTAGGGGTATCGTCATCCATCAAAATTGCCTCTCCAGGCCCCTCTAAATCGTCAAACTGACCTGCTTTTACGGACCAATAGAAAATCCAGGCCAAAAGACCGATTAATAGGAGCGAAATGGGGATTAAGAGAAAAAGGCTTTCCATAACTCTAGTCTAGGCCTTTCTGAGGCGCCAAGCGTTTAATGTGACCGCCAAGGATGATAAAGACATCCCAATCCCTGCAACCCAGGGATTGACCCAACCCATCATGGCCGCCGGAATAGCCAGTAAGTTATAAACCAGCGCCCAAATGAGGTTTTCTTTAATAATCATCTGGGTTTTATCCGCCAACAAGAGGGATTTAGCCAGGGGAGCCAATGAACTCGCCGTCAAAATCGCATCTGCACCAGCCGTAGCGAGCGGTGCCCCTGCTCCTACCGCAATCGAGACATCTGCCCTAGCTAATAAGGGAGCATCGTTAATACCGTCGCCAATAGCCCAGACAAAGCGACCCTCTTTTTGCAAACGCTCGATGTAGTGGTATTTATCTTCCGGCGAGCAAGCGCCTTGAAAATGACTAATCCCCACTTCATGCGCCCACCAAGCTACCGTTGCAGGATCATCCCCGGAAACTAAATGCACGGTGATCTTGCGAGATGTTGCAGCGGCAAGCAATTTCTCCAAACCGGCTCTTGGCGTATCTAAGAAAAGAAAGCTGGCAATCAAACCTTTGTCATCTGCCAAATGGACTTGCCCATACTGACCCTCTTGCGTAATCTGCTGAGCCCCCACCCAAGAAGCGCTTCCCAGTCGATAAGCGCCCGAGCGAAGGCCTTTACCTAATAGATTACTAACGGGCTCAGTTAAGGTAGTCAGCAGGAGATTGTCGGCTTCAGCGGCGCGCAATAAAGAAAGTGCCAAAGGATGTTTCTGTCCAGCTTCCATTGAAGCGGCAAGGCTAAGCGCATCTGCCCGAGAAAATTCTGGACGGGCAATCAGAACTTCTTTTAATTCTGGTTGACCCATCGTAAGAGTGCCTGTTTTATCAAGCACTAAGTCAGTAGCCTTCACTAAACCTTCCAGCACATGACCTCGCACAATGAGTAAGCCCAGTTTTGTTACTGCGCCTTGAGCCGCCGCCATTGCTGTTGGCACCGCAAGAGATAAAGCGCAGGGGCAACTAGCAACCAATACTGAAACGAGTACTGTCCATGCCCTGCTTGGATCAACGTACAACCAAATTGCTGAGGACAAAAATGCGGCCAATAATAAAAAACCGACAAAATGCCCCGCCCACTTTTCAGCAAGACTTACCATCAAGGGTTTTGCCTGCAATGCTTGATCTAGGAGAGAGGCAATTCCTGCGATACGAGTGGCTTGCCCAACTGCTTCTATCCTCATCAACAATGGATTAATAATATTGTGTGTGCCCGCATACAGTCGATCGCCTATCTTCTTATCAATTGGCTTAGATTCACCAGTCAATAAAGATTCATCGAGCGCACTTTCATATTCAATTAATACTCCATCAGCCGGAACAATGTCTCCAGGTGATACACGTAATATTTCACCCAGATTGCAATTGACTACAGGCACTACTTCAACCTCTTGCGAGATGGGGTAGTTAATCAGGCGCTCACAAGTCGCTGGTAATTGTTTGGCTAAAGCCTCAGCGCCACCTTGCGCATCTTGTCTGGCAAGTAATTCCACATAACGTGCTGCCAGTATGAAAGCAATAAACATGGTGATGGAATCAAAATAACTTTGCCCCGAACCCGTTACCAAGTTAATGGTGCCAGCAATAAACGCTAACGCTAGAGCAAGGGCGATGGGGACATCCATACCCAGCGTGCGCGTTTGTCGAAAGGTTTGAGCACTGCGCCATGCCGCCTGAAAAATAGGTCCCGCTGAATACACTATTACCGGTACCGTTAAAATCCAACT
>CAIKGX010000077.1 GCA_903827075.1 uncultured beta proteobacterium
GTGTTGTCTGATCTTCGTGCACGCGGCGAAATTTAAGGAGCACACAAATGGCTAAAGGCGGCAGAGAGAAAATCAAGTTGGAGTCATCAGCAGGTACTGGTCACTTCTACACCACTTCAAAAAACAAGCGTACAAAGCCTGAGAAAATGGAGATCATGAAGTTTGATCCAACTATTCGCAAGCACGTTGCTTACAAAGAAACAAAGCTGAAGTAATTAGCAACATATTTACTTTTAGCAAATAAAAAACCCGCTACATCAGCGGGTTTTTTATTGTCTTGGCTTTACCAAGATTTGCTATTCTTTATACGCAACGACGTAATCTCAAAGAAAAGTTGCGCAAGCTACTTAAACCGCTATCTTCGGCGCGCTGACACCAAGTGTGCAATTGAGATACCAACTGCTCACCAGTCGCGTTAGAGCGGCTCCAAATCGCCTGTAAGTCACGACGCATCTCGATCATCTTACGGAGTTGGGCATTCGTTCCCATCAGCTCTTCCAGCTTTGCTTTTTCTTCTTGGGTTAAGCGCAACTCATCTTTACCCAGCCAAGTTCGGGCATCCTTCAGATGAACTGCCAAGACTTGCATGTGTTGAACTTCGTTCGTAAAGAAGCTATGTAGCGTCTTACTGTAGCGGGCCATGATTTCATAACGGTTGGCAATGATGGCTTCTAGCGTGTTCTGATCTGCTGGGCGCAGATCACTTAATACCAGCTTAGGAGGTATCTTCTTTACCTTGGCCAAACCAACAGCACTCATTACCTGAATGTAAAACCACCCAATATCAAATTCATACCATTTACTCGATAACTTAGCGCTCGTCGCAAACGTATGATGATTATTGTGGAGCTCTTCACCGCCAATCAAAATTCCCCAGGGGACAATATTGGTTGAGGCATCTTCACAATCGTAATTACGATAACCCCAAAAGTGTCCAATACCATTAATCACACCGGCAGCGGTAATCGGTATCCATAACATCTGCACCGCCCACACTGTAAAGCCAAGACCCCCAAATAAGAACACGTCAATAATGAGCATCAGACTAACCCCAAGCGATGGATATTTAGCATAAATATTGCGCTCCAACCAATCATCTGGTGTTCCGTGGCCAAACTTATCCAAAGTCTCTTGATTGTGTGACTCTTTTTTATACAGCTCGGCACCACGAGATAGGACGGTTCCAATCCCTAAAATTTGGGGGCTGTGGGGATCATCTACGGTTTCGCATTTAGCATGATGCTTGCGATGAATAGCCGCCCACTCTTTAGTAACCATGCCAGTAGTAAGCCAGAGCCAAAACCGGAAAAAGTGGGAAACTATTGGATGCAGATCTAAGGCACGATGCGCCTGACAGCGATGCAAAAAGATAGTTACTGCTGCAATGGTGATGTGGGTGACCGCCAGAGTGAAAAACAGAATTTCCCACAAAGACCAATTCAAATAGCCGTTGGCAAGCCAACCGAGAAACAAATCAACACTAAAACCTGAGGCTGTATTCAAAAAAGGTATTCCTAAAGAGGTCTAAACCTTTATTTTAGTTCTTTAACAGCCTTCTTGGTTTTGACAATTCCCGATTTTATCTCGTCTTTATCAGCATCAGCTACTGGACTAACTGCTTTCCTCTGGAAAACTGCTCCAAAAAAGCCATCCGTGCCATGAATATGGGGCCACAGCTGCCACCAAGGATTATCAGGACTACAACCCAAAGGCATGACATCCTTCGGAAACAAAGGCTTGAGTGCTTGAGCAGCTGGCACCACCTCAAAATCAGGGTGTTTTGCCAAGAAATCCTCAGCAATCGCTTGATTTTCCTGGGGTAATAGGCTGCAAGTCGCATAAACCAAGCGACCGCCGGGTTTAAGTAAGCGACTAGCAGAGGCCAAAATATTGGTCTGCTTTTGGTTTAATTCCAGGACACCAGCAGGAGTCTGGCGCCATTTGAGGTCAGGGTTGCGACGTAAGGTACCCATTCCACTGCATGGAGCATCAACGAGCACCCGATCGATCTTTCCGGCCAGGCGTTTGATCTTGGCATCATTCTCACTATCAATCCACACTGGATGCACATTAGAGAGGCCACTACGGGCTTGTCTTGGCTTCAAATTCGCTAAACGACGCTCAGATGTGTCCAGAGCATATAAACGCCCTGTAGAGCGCATCAGGGCTCCAATGGCAAGAGTCTTGCCGCCAGCGCCTGCACAAAAATCCACCACCATCTCACCACGCTTAGGGGCAAGCAAGTAAGCCAATAACTGACTGCCTTCGTCTTGTACCTCAAACATACCCGCCTTAAACCCAACGGTATTTTGTAGGGCAGGCTTACCCATAATGCGCACACCATCTGGCGCATACGGTGTGGGTATCGCTTGATACCGGCCACCCAAAGCGTTCATCTCAACCAACAGTTGTTCGCGAGTGGTCTTCATGGTGTTGGCACGCAAATCCAACAGTGCTGGGTGCATTAAACACTTTGCCAACGCTTCACGCGTTTCTTCGCCAGGATATTGACCAAATGCATCCCAAAGCCACTCGGGCAAATTATTGCGAACGAGTGGGTTTAAGGCTGCTGGATCTACCGTAGCAAAACGCTGTAACCACTCATACTCACCAGGCTTTAAGACGTGGGCTAAATCAGCGATTGCACTTTCTGCACGATTGGCGGAACCTAAACCGCCTTCTGATAGAGCAGACAGCAAACCCAATAGAGCTAAGCGTCTAGCCTGCGACCCTTCGCCGCTAGAGGCAAATTGCGAGAACTCATTTTTACGGCGGAGAATGGCAAAGGCACTCTCTGCAATCAAGGCGCGATCACGGTTACCTAACTGTGGTTCCGCGCGAAAATAACGACTGACTACACGATCGGCAGGTTGCTCAAAGTTGAGCAATTCAGGAAGCAGGCGCTCTAAATGAATAGCGTGCTGTGGCAAAGCCTTTGCATTCGAAAAGTTTTTTTGCCCCTCAGGAGCAATGATGTTGCCACTTGCATTACGGCGCTCTGGACGACGTTGTGGATCTTTAGTCTTTGCAGCATAGCTTTTATGTGGAGCTAATCTGGACCCTGGTTTGGAGCCACTACTAGCCCCGCGGGATGAACGTTCTTTACTCATAATTTTATTAATTGCGACTCTGGCGGGAACAGCGTCACTTGATTACCTTCTATTCGCAATCGTCCATCAAGGAACCATTTTACGGCCCGCGGGTAAATTTGA
>CAIKGX010000078.1 GCA_903827075.1 uncultured beta proteobacterium
CCGACCAAGCTCGTACGATCCGTATCCCAGTGCATATGATTGAAACGATCAATAAGATGAATCGTATTAGCCGTCAGATCTTACAAGAAACTGGTCATGAGCCAGATGCTGCAACCTTGGCCCTCAAGATGGAAATTCCTGAAGACAAGATACGCAAGATCATGAAGATTGCTAAAGAGCCAATCTCTATGGAAACGCCCATTGGTGATGATGAAGACTCTCATTTGGGCGACTTCATCGAAGATGGAAATACCTTGGCTCCAGCTGAAGCGGCCTTACATGAATCGATGCGTGATGTGGTGAAGGATGTATTGGACTCATTAACACCGCGCGAAGCAAAAGTATTGCGCATGCGCTTTGGTGTTGAGATGAGCACAGATCACACTCTCGAAGAGGTAGGCAAGCAGTTTGACGTGACTCGTGAGCGTATTCGTCAGATCGAAGCTAAGGCTCTGAGAAAAATGCGTCATCCAAGTCGTAGCGATAAACTCAAGACCTTCCTCGAAGAGGATTGATCCAAAGACTAACGGGCCCATAGCTCAGTTGGTTAGAGCAGAGGACTCATAATCCTTTGGTCCCAGGTTCAAGTCCTGGTGGGCCCACCAATAAAATCAACGACTTAGGGAGAAATTCCTAAGTCGTCTTTCTTTCTGTGCCGCTCAGTGTGTAAGCAGTCTCCACATATATTCCACCGCAACCCCAATAGATATATAGGTCTGCTGTTGGAGCAATGAACTACTTGTTGATTGCGGTGTGTAGTTTTGAGGGGGGTGATACATGTCATTTGATCTACATCATTTCCATGCTAAATTCCATCATCAATACTTAGGGGTGTTAAATGAAGCTTTGTAAATGTAGGCAGTCGATTGTGGGTATAGCTCTAGCAATCTTTCTAGCATCCACAACTACTTCCATTGCTCAGACCGCACCACAAACGACTTCTGCATCCGCAGAAAAGAAACCCAATATTGTTTATTTTCTTGTCGATAATGTCGGTTGGGGATCATTTGGAGTTTATGGTGGAACTGTTCCTACCCCAAATATCGATAAGTTAGCCAGTCAAGGTATTCGCTTTAATAACTACAACGTTGAAGTGCAGTGCACACCGTCGCGATCTGCCATCATGACCGGTCGTCTTCCAGTGCGCTCTGGAACTTATACGGTGCCTTGGCCCGGTCAAGGTAAAGCTGGAATGGCTCCATGGGAATACACTATAGCCAAGCTGCTTTCTGATTCTGGTTATGCCACTGCTTTGTATGGCAAGTGGCACTTAGGTAATACGCAAGGCCGCATGCCTAACGATCAGGGTTTTGATGAATGGTGGGGCACCCCCGATACATGGGATCAAGCTGGCTATACACAGTGGCCGCTATTTAAAGAGAGCGGAGTTCCCGTTCCAATGATCTGGGAAGGCAAGAAGGGTCAGCCATCAAAGGCAGTAATGCCACTAGACCTTAAACTGCGCCCGATCGTGGATGAGAAGTACATCATCCCAAAAACTGTTGATTACATTAAACGAAATGCTGCGGCGAATAAACCATTCTTTGTTTACGTGGGCTATTCAGAAGTTCATCCCCCGCTGATGGCTAATCCAAATTTTGCGGGCAAATCAACTCAACGTGGTGGACCTGAAGCAGATGTGATTGCTGAGATGGACTATCGTTTGGGCCAAGTTTTAGATGCCATTAAGGAAGCGGGCATTGAGGACAATACGATTATTGTCTTTAGTAGTGATAACGGAACTGGTGGCGCACAACCTCAGTTAGGAGGAAGCACTAATGGGCCATGGCGCGGTGATTTCTTCAATGTACCGTTCGAGGGAAGCATGCGTGTTCCCGCGATGATTCGTTGGCCAGGTCATGTACCTTCAGGAGTTGTTACTCAAGAAATGTTTGCAGCGGTCGATTGGATGCCCACTTTAGCGGGAATGATTGGTGCTTCAAATTTAGTGCCAAAAGATCGACCTATCGACGGCATAAATGCAGCCCCATTTATGTTGGGCAAGAGCAAAACAACTGGCCGTGATATTTATCCATTCTTTGGAATCGATGGCGAGTTAATGTCAATAAAGTGGAAAACATACAAGACCATCTTCCGTTATGCGGAGGCCCCAGTCTCCGTTGGAAAGCCTTATGTAAAGCCCCAAATTCCTTTGATATTTGATCTGACCAGTGACCCACATGAAGATAACAATCTCATGTATACGGATCTGACCTTGGGTTGGGTTTTTGCCCCGAGCTTTAAATGGATTGAGGGCTATGAGCAAAGCGTGAAGAAATACCCGAATATCAAGGTCGGCGAAGATTTCAAAGGTTATTCGAATAAATAGGCGGTTTTATCAAGTACGTCAAAGGGATTGAAATGTTTTTAAAAAGAATGCTGATTGGGCTCTTATCCATTTCAGTGGCTGCACCTGCCGTATTTGCGCAGACTGCTCCCGCTCAAAAGAAGCCGAACGTTGTTTTCATTCTTGCGGATAACGTTGGTTATGGTGATATGGGTCCTTATGGTGGCGGTGAGTTACGTGGCGCACCTACACCCCGCACCGATCAATTGGCTCGTGAAGGTCTCACATTTACTCAGTTTCTGGTTGAGAATGCTTGCACGCCATCACGTGCTGCATTGATGACAGGTCAGTATCCTATTCGTAACGGCTTATCGCTTGTTGCTCTACCTTCTGGTCCGAATACGCTTCCGGGAACTGCATACACGATGGGTAAGATGTTTAAGGATTCTGGGTATGCAACAGCAATGTATGGAAAGTGGCACCTAGGAGGAGCCCCACAAAGTGTTCCTGGCGCTCATGGCTTTGATCACTTTTATGGCATACCGCCTGATACCTCTTGGGATGCTGCTGTCACAGTGCCAATCATTCGGATGACCCATTCTCTAGATGTCCCAGAAAAAGTACTAATTGAAAAGGGCCCCTGGATTCTTGAGCAAAAAGGGAATGGACCTCTTCAGCGCGTAAAGCCCTTCACCCCTGAGGTGCGTGCTGAAATCGATAACGAATTGACAGATAAATCCATTGCCTTCATGAAGCAGGAGCATGCAAAAGGTAAACCATTCTTTTTATATCTGCCATTTTCAATGGGCCACGCTCCTAATTACCCTTCAAAGCAGTTTGCAGGTAAATCCAGTATTGGTATATACGGCGACAAATTGATGGAGGGTGACTACCATGTCGGTCAAGTACTCGATGCCTTAAAAGAAATGAATATTGAGAACGACACGATCGTAGTATTTGCCTCGGATAACGGTCCATGGCGCTTTCCAGTCATTGGATTTGGAAATCTTGGCGCGCCTGATATGGGTTTTGCTGGACCATTCCGGGGAGAAATTGGTCAATCGACCGAGGGCTCTATCCGAACATTTGCATTTATTCGTTGGCCCGGTCATGTCGCCCCTAACACTAAAACTAACGCCATGTTTTCAATCATGGATTGGATGCCGACGTTAGCTACAGCTATTGGAGCAAAGTTGCCTACAGATCGCCCAATTGATGGCGTTGATCAAACCTCATTGATTAAGGGAAAAAGTAAAGAAGGTAATCGCGAGGCATTGCTGACTTTTATCGGCCCAGATTTAACAGCAGTACGTTGGAAGCAGTGGCGTTTTTACTTCAAAGATGAAGGTCAAACGGGTACAAACTATCAAAAGCTTGAAGGCATATATGCAAATAGTGCCCCAATGTATTTCCCAAAAATGTATAACATTCAGATGGATCCGCATGAAGATGTGAATGTTGCTGGATATGACATTTTATTTGGA